>JBEKAP010000083.1:0-9665 GCA_050015875.1 Candidatus Dormibacteria bacterium
GACCCTCACGACCTCGGCCCCCACGAGATCGTGCCAATCGAGGCGCACGACCACCGAGCGGAGCTCGTGACGGCCATCGGGGAGCCGTCCGACCACGCTCAGGGCAAGGTTGAGCTTGGCGTAGGCGGGTATGAAGATCATCAGAGGAGAGATTCTGGGCGCCGGACCGGGCCGTGCTGGAGGACGATTGCTATACTCCAGGCTCCCGGGCGTTGGTCGGGGGGACGCGCCCAGTTTCCGACAGAAAGTCAACAGGTGTCATCTTGGCCAACTCTCGCTCCGCCCGGAAGCGCATCCGCTCCAGTGAGCGCAAGCGCGTCCGTAACCGCATCGTACGCTCGGCAGTCCGGACCCGGATCGGCAGGGTGCGCCGCTCGCTCGTGAGCGGCCAGATCGCCGGCATCGAGGAAGAGCTCCGCGCGGCCGTCAAAGCGCTGGACAAGGCTGCCGAGAAGGGCATCCTTCACCGCAACAACGCGGCGCGGCGCAAGTCCCGGATCATGGCGATGGCGGCGAAGCTCACCGTCCTGGGCGGAAGCGAGGCGGAGAAGGCGGTCACACGCGCGGCCGCCGCCGGTGGAGCCAAGGGCAGGTCGGGCAAGGCAGTATCGGCCGCGTCCGCCAAGGCCGCCGCTGCAGCCAAGGGCACCGGGGCCAAGCCAGGTACGGCGGCAAAGCCGGCCGGCGCTGCCAAGCGGGCGGCTTCGACCCGCCGAACCAGCGACCAGTAGCCACGCCCCGGGACGGGTGGTCTCAGCGAACCTGACCTCGCGCCACGGCGCGGGCCGCACCCAGGGCAAAACGTCCCATCGCCTGCCGATCGTCGGTCTCCCCCGACTTGATGGCGGCGTCGATCGCGTGGAGCTGGTGCAGCCAGTCCTCCACGACCGCGGGCGCAACCGCGCGGGCCTGCCGGGCGAGCCGGTCGGCACGCCACTCGGGGATTCGGAGCTCGGTCGCCAGGCGAGCGCCTGACCCGCCGGTTCCGAGCAGGGATTGCGCGCGGCGCAGCTCGGAGAGCTGGCCGGCGAGGGTGGCGATGAGGTGCTGGGTGGAATGGCCCTCCTCCACCAGCTCCGTTGCGGCGGCGGCGCCCCGGCCTGGCTGTGCCCCGAGGAGCCTCTCCAGAACGTTCCAGACCTCGACCGCCTCGGCGCCGCCGACCAGACGTCGCGCCGTCTCCACATCGACGGGCTCGCCGCCGGAGAAGGCACTCAGCTTGTCCAGCTCCGCCGCGATGACGCCCAGGTCCGGGCCGGCCACCCGGAGGAGGTGGTCGAGCGCCCCGGGACGCAGCCGGAGCCCGCGGTCCGCCACGGCCCGCTCCGCCCACTCCCGCACGTCGCGACCGCGCAGCAGCTTGAATGAGCGGACCTCACCGCCGAGCCGTCCCACGGCGACCATCACGGGATGGCTGGCGGGCACCGGTTGGTGGCTCACCAGGCAGACGGAGGTGCTCGGCGCCCGCAGCTCGAGAGCATCGGCCAGAGCTCGCCCCCCCTCGCCGGAACGCCGGCCTCCGGTGAGCTGCGGCGGGTCGCGGAGCAGGAGGTAACGGCGCTCGTCGATCAGGGGGATCTCGGCGAGAGAGGAACGGACCCGTTCGAGCGGGGCCGGCGCCTCGATGACCTCGACGCCCAGCTCGGCGGCGGCGGCGCGCCGGCGCCATTGCCGGACCGCCTCATCGACCCGATGGTGGTCGTCCCCGTGGACGAGCAGCAGGTCGGCAGGAGGGGCGCCCGGCTGCGCGCGGCCGTCGCCGCTCCGTGCGCCGCCGGGGGTCACCGCTCCAGGTCCGGGATCAACCGTTCTAGAGGCGATAACGGCGCTGGCCGTCGTCGCCCCGGAAGGTCTCGGCGCCGGCTCGCTCCGCCAGGAAGCGGACGGCACGGCCGGAAACCTTCACGCCGGCCCTGGTGATCTCGGAGGCGATCTCGGCGGCGGTGCCCTGGCCGAGCTTGGCGATGACGGCCCGCACCACCTCGGTGGTCACCTCAGGCGGCGTCGCCCGCCCCTTGGCCGCGCGACCGTGGGGACGGCGCCGGCGCGCCGGCGCTGCCGGCACCGCCGCGAGGACGGTACCCTCGGCCACCCGCCGCCGCCGCGGCCGCGAGTCGCCGACCGCGGACGAAGCGCGGTCAAACATCGCGACGGCATCGCGGACCTGCTGGCGGAGCTCATCGTTATCGGCGCGCAGGCGGGCGATCTCCTCGACCAACGCCTCGATACGGTGGACCAGTCGCTCCCCGGCGCGGACCACCGGCGACTCGCTCTCGATGTGGGGCGCAGCCCCCCCACGGCGCCCTCTCGGAGCCGGCTGCGGGCGGTCGCCAGCCATCGACTGGCTCTCGTCCTCCTCAGAGGAAATCGCCATTGCACATACCTCATCCCATCTGACGCCCACGACGTTGTCGACTGGTACCACCAGCCGGCGCGGCCGTTGCGCTCGCGTGATCATAGTCGCCCCGTACAGCCCGGTGGGACTGCAATCCCGCCAAACTCGGGACCCCGCGGACCACTGGCGCAGGTCCGGCGCAGAGGCCAAGCGATCGTGAGACCGCGGTACCATGTGGCTCCCCAGGGGACGTAGCTCAGCTGGGAGAGCGCTTGCATGGCATGCAAGAGGTCGGGAGTTCGAGCCTCCCCGTCTCCACCAGGGGTGCCCCGGCGAGCCGGCACCCGCGCGGCCCAGAGGGCCCGCCCTCTCAGGGCGTCGCCGGCATCGGGCCGCCGTCCGGCCGTCCGTACCCCCCGCTCGGAGCGCCACCCCGGGCCAGGCGATCCCCCACCCCTCAGGGCGCCGCCGGGATCAGGCAGCCGTCTGGGTGAAGAGAAGTCCGAAGGTGCAGCTGGTGCCGGCGTCGGCGTAGTGGGTGGCGAAGCCGGCACCCGGAGCCGCGGTCACGGTGAAGGTGTCGGCGGTCGCCCCCGTCCCGGTGCCGGCGGTCCCACCGCCGGTCCAGCTGAGCACAGGCGCGGCGGCGTTGCTGTACAGGCTGGTCGCCGTGAAGGTGCCGGTCAGCGCGGTGGGGGCCCAGACGGTGCCGTTGTCCGGGCTGCCCGTGTTGAGGTCGGTCACGCCCAGGGTCACGTCGGCGCAGAGGCTGCCGGTGGGAGCCTGGAGCGCCGTCCCCATGCTGAGGCTGAAGGTGCTCTTCAGGGAGCCGGTGTTGGCGATCTTGATGGTGTTGACGGTGCTGGTCCAGTTGGCCGGGTCCACCCCGGCGATGGTGATGGTGGCGCCGCAGAAGCCGGTGCCGCTGGTGGGGACCACTCCCAGGCTGGACACGCAGCTCAGACCGTTGGCGTGGGAGAGGGTGCCGGCCGCAGCGCTGTTGCCGGCGTTCTCGGTGTAGGCGCTCCACGCCGCCAGGCCGCCCCAGCCGATCGCGGCGGTGCCGGCCAGCATGGCGCCCATGACCAGGACGATCCGAAGGGATCGCCGGCTCTTCCTGCCTTTGCCCATGATCCGAGTTCCTCCACCGTCGCGTACCTCGTCCTCGAGTAGTTCAAATGCACTAGACGGCTCCATGAAGGCTAGGGGGGCGGGTGGCACGAGGAGGCTGAGCTTCCGGCCACAGGCTCGTAACGGGGTTCGGGTGAGACCGTGAATGCGAACGCTCTGTCTGATCTCTTCGCACCGTTCCCGCGCTGCCGTCACCGGGACGTGGGCGGTGGGCCCGCTCGCCATCCGGCTGCTCGGCGTCATCGGGTAAGGTCCGCGGGATGCGACAGCTCTGGGCGCCCTGGCGGATGAGCTATGTGACGGGGACCGACCCGGCCCCGGAGGGCTGCTTCGTCTGCGCCGCCGCCGGCGCGAGGGCGGAGGGAGACCTGGTGGTCGAACGGGCTGCGCTGACCCTCACCCTGATGAACCGCTTCCCGTACAGCAGCGGGCACGTGATGGTGGCGCCGCGGCGGCATGCCTCCGATCTGCGCAACCTGACGCCGGACGAGTGTCTGGCCCTGATGGCGGCGACCCAGCGAGCCCTCGGGGCCATCTCCCGCGTGATGCAGCCGGGCGGGTTCAACGTCGGATTCAACCTCGGCGCGGCGGCCGGCGCCAGCGTCGACCACCTCCACCTCCACGTGGTGCCCCGGTGGGAGAGCGACACCAACTTCATGCCGGTGCTGGCGGACGTCAAGGTCCTGCCCGAGCACCTGGAGGTGAGCGCCCGGCGCCTGCGTGAGGCGCTCGCCTCGGAGAGCGCCCCGGGGGAGCCTCAGGCCTGAGCCGCAACCGAGGCGGGAGGGCTCGCGTGGGGAGCCGAGAAGCGGGCGATCCCGAGGAGCGCGTATAGTCGGCCCCCGCTGACATAGGATCAATCATTGCCGGACGGGCGGTGGGACTGCCCCCGGATGGAGAGGCTCTCGTGGGCTCGGTCATCAAGAAGCGGCGCAAGGCGATGCGCAAGCACAAGCACAAGAAGATGCTCAAGAAGACCCGCTGGCAGCGGCGGGCCACCTAGGCGCGGCCGCCGCGCCCGAGGCAGAGGGCACCCTTTGGGGTGCCCTCTTCTCGTTGACGGGCCAACTGAACAATCTCGTGTGCGACGCGAGCCTTCACTTGGGCCGTGGCGATGATCACATCTGCGCGTACTTGCGAGCGCCATAGAGCGCGGGCAGCTCCGCACCGATCGTACCGACCCACTCCGGCGGGCTCGCCGGACGGGAAGCATCCTCGGCCACGCCGCCAACTTCTTGGCGCGGCCTCGCGCCGGCCCAGATCCCCGCTTGTCCAGCCGCCCTCCTCGGCGACCGCAGGGGCACGCCGGTCTCAGGGCGAGGCAGTGTAAGGGACGATGTTGCTGTCTTCCCCCCCGGCTCCGACCACGTAGACCTGGCACTCGTCGCCGGCGGTGACCTCGGCATCCACGTAATAGACGTCCATGTCCCCGTCGTCGATGAGGAGATAGCTGTCGCTGTCGCTCACATCCAGGGGGTTGCCTCCATTCGACGCGGCGTCGGTGTCATAGACGTCCGCCGAAGAGACGTCGGTGAAGCAAGAGCCGGTCAGCTGTAGCCTTCCTCCTCCTTCATCGGTGACTCCGGATATGTTTGGAGTGCACGGCGGGGGCGTTGGTTCTGGCGTCGGCGTCGGCGTCGGCGCGGACGTTGGCGTTGGCGTCGGGGTCGACGTCGACGTGGGTCGCGAGCTCTGGGTCGGCTTCGGTGTCGACGTCGGGTTCGAGCTCCGTGTGGCCGTCGCCGTGGGGCTTGACGTGGATGTCGGCGTGACCGTCGCGGAGGCCGGGACGCTCGGGGTGCCCGTCGGCGACGGGGTGGGCGTGTTCACGGCCACCACCGGGGTCGGCGTCGTCACCCCCGGTAGCGTCGCCGCGGTGTGATGGTCCCCACCGCCCGCCGCGCTCATCGCGATCACCACCGCGATGAGCGCCAGCACCACGCCGCCACCGACATACCAGAGCGGGCCGATGCCGCCGAACAGCGAGAAGCGGGAGCGCCAGCCGCCGCCAGACCCCGACCCGTCTGAATAGGAGGCGCCACCGGTGACCGGGAAGTGCGCCTGAGGGCCGTCCCCGGAGATGAAGTCGTCAACGATCTGCTCGATGGAGCGGCGCTTGGCCATCTCCCTTACACCGCCGGGAACTCGACCGGCTCGGGTCCGTAGCGCTCCCGGAAGAGGAGGGCGCGGCGCGAGGGGAGGCTGTCGTACAGGCCGGGGGTGAGTGTTTGCGCGTCGCTCGACAGCACGCGGTCGCCGCGGGAGAAGTGCAGGTATCGCGAGAGCGGTCCGTCCAGCTCGCCGCCCGCCAGGAGCCGCAGCCAGGTCCCGAGAAGCCGCCGAGGCACGACGGCGAAGGCCCGCTTGCGGCGAGCGTCGTCAACGACGATGTAGACCACCGTGTCCCAGGTGACCATCACCGGGGCCAGCTCCAACTTGGCGGCCTCACTGCGGCGTGGGCGTCGCCAGTCACCGTGGCGGGCCTCCCCGCCCGCCCGCATGCCGCGGACAGCGGATCGCCCGTCGAGGGTGATGGCAACATTGGCCCAGGTCATCCTCGACTCGTCGATGGCACCTTCGAGAGGAAGAGGAAGGTCACCCGCGACCAGGGAGTCGACGAGCTCGAGCTCCGCCGGCGTGGTGCAGTCGGCGGCCATCGGACGGACATGGGTCCAGGCCTTCTGCAGCACCTCCTGACCGCTCAGCGGCATCGAGTCCAGGGTGCGCAGCGCCACATGGCGTCCCGCGGCATGGAGGTCGTGCCCGAAGGCGGTGGGGGTGACGAACCACCCCGATCCGGCCGACGACGGAACCACCTCCGATTGCAGGGGCGGGACCATGATGCTGCCGTACTCGTCAGCGCCGCCATCGCTCTCCGAGTGGTGGGCTGCGCCGATGACGCCGCGGTCGTGGGTCATCGCGACGCAGCGGCGCACCGCCGCGGCGGCGAAGATCAGGGCGGCGGCGAGCTGGCTGCCGGTGGCGTAGGCGGTGCTCAGCTCGATCAGTCCAGGATGGGGGCGGACCAGCAGGCCCGGAGAGTCGTCCTGGTCGAGAAGCAGCATCAAGGGCGCGGCGAAGCGGCTGATGAACTCGGTCGCCATCCTGTCCACCGCGGGGGTCGGCGCCGGAAGGCCGAAGCGGGTGGAGACCCCGGCTACGCTGTGCTCGGGCCCGAGCCGGCGCGCCAGCGCGAGCCGCTCGGCGTCGGCCGCCTGGGTCACCGCGGCCGCGAAGCCCGGCGCGAGCAGGATCGGCGGCAGGATGATCTCCGCATCCATGCCGGAGACCGTGAGCACGGCCTCGGACGCCAGCGGATAGGCTTCGGGATCGTCGGGTTGGAGGTTGCGGACGCCCAGATTGAGGGTGTGGATCAGGGATGCGAAGGGGAGCGGCCGGCCCGCCTTGGCGACCGCGTAGTCCTGCCGGAGAGTGATGGCGTCGGAATCGTCACCCGGCGAACCCATCGAGACGATGGCCCGGACTCTCTCGTCGGCTAGCAGGTGCTCGACGCGGCCCGGAGCGGAGCCCTTGGCAGGGGCGGGGCGCCACCGGTCCGGCGGAGAGGGCGGGGTGCCAATCACGCGTGGTGCAGAGCTCCCTGCCAGGTTCCCAGGAGGCACGCGGGTGCGGCTCCCCGAGACTCCCGCCCGCCGGCGACACTGCCGGCGCGTGCCCTGCACGGCGCGAGCGATAACCACGGGGCTGGTGCTCGGTATTGGACGATTCTGCCCGAGACCAACATCACGGCCAGGGTAAGCGGGGCCGGGGCTCATCGTCAACGCGGAGCGGCGAAGAGTGACATCGGACACCGACGCGCATACGCCGGCCGAGCCGGCCATCGAGCCACGCAACCTCGCTGCCTCGCGTACCCTGCGGCCACGCCCCGGGCGTGGCCCCGCTGCCTCACCGGCACCGCCATCGCCTCCTCGCTGCTCGCCGCCGAATGCGGACGTCTCGCGGAGGCTGAGCGTCGGGTATCACCGAACCCGCCCTCGGGGGGGTGAGCCTGGGCAGCTTGTGCTGCGGGCAGCGGCCCGAGCGTTCTGAGTGGGGTTTCATGCTCACGCTGCGGGTTGAGTCGCTCCGCGTGCGTGCGCCAAGCGCCCCGACCGAAACCGTGGCGGGGCTCTCGCCCCGCCACCGTCTCAGCCCTTCACGCAGGCGTGCCGGCGAGGACCGCGTCGATTTGCGACAAGACGATGCGCATGCCTTCTTCAACCCCCGTTGCAAGCACCTTCTCCATGCCGGCCAGCGAGTCGAAGTGGGTGCGGATCGCCATCACCGCGCCTCCGCCATCGCGCGCGTCAATGGTGATCACGAATACCGTCATCGCGTTCCCGTCGTTGGGGCGGCCGTCGTCGTCGACATCGGCGTCCCGCAGCTCCAGGTAACGGGGCGGGTCGGCGGCGATGACCTCCCACGTGCTGTCGTGGCGCTCGCCCTCGGTCCCGGCCCTGAAGAAGGTGATCCGCCCGCCGGCCCGCAGGTCGTGGTCGACCACGATCGCCGGGTAGCCCGGGGGGCCCCACCAGCGCTCGAACTGGCGGGGGTCGGCCCACAGCTGCCACACCCGTTCGACGGTGGCATCGAGGTACGCCGTGACCGTCATGGTCAGAGATTCGGGGTCCTTCTCGACGCTGGTCACGCTCATCGCTTGCCTCCGGTGGTTCGCTTCTCGGTTGCCAGAAGGTCGTCGATCCGGTCCACCCGCGCCCGCCACAACTCCTCGATGCCGTTCAGAAGCATCCGGGCCGTGTGGACGGTGTCGACGTCCGTGTGCACCAGCCGCTCGCGCCCTCGCTGCTCCTTCGTGATGAGCCCGGCACCTTCGAGCACGGCGACGTGCTTCTGCACGGCGGCGAAGCTCATCGGGTAGCGCTTCGCCAAGGCCGACACGCTGTACCTGCCCCCGACGGCGAGGGCGAGGATGTCGCGCCGAGTGCCGTCAGCAAGGGCGTGGAAGATGCGGTCGACGCCGGTGTCGGAGACCTGAGCTACAACCATCTGGTTGTATGGTAGCCCAAAGCGATGCCGCTCGCAAGATCTGGGTCGCGCTGAGGGCCGGCGGCAGGCCCACTCCTCCCTCGCGGTCGCGCCCGGCTACGCCCGCAACTCCTCTCCAGGCCCAGCCGGCTCCGGATCCGGGCGGGTTCTCCAAGAATGCGAAGGTAGGGGCCATTCCGCGTCGAAGGTAACCGTCCCTGGGCGAGAAACGGTCGACAACGCAAGGTGGTGGACCGGCGGTGTCGACCCTCTGCCCGCCTCTGCCAGAAGACCCGCGCGGCGCGCCTGGTCGTCAGAGAACTGTGTGGCGGGCGGGGGGCGTCAACAGAAGAATGAGCGCCGATAGCGGCAAGACCAGCACGTACAGGGGTAGAGACCCCGTGTTGAACACCGCCGTCTGCGCGTCCAGCTGCGTCAGGTAGAGCGCAAGGATGGAAGCCAACGATACGATTTGGATGGCCGCTGCGGCGAGGTAGGCCCATCTCCGAGACACCACTGCCCTGCCCGCAACGATGGCCAGAGCTGTAGCGCTGCCGAAGGGCAGGAGCAGGAGCAGGGCCAGCCACACGCCGTTGCCAGTCGCGAACAGACTCTCTGGGTCGAGGACGGCGACGGCGACGGCAAGCAGCAGGAATCCTGTGGGTACGGCGTAGAGTGCCGCCTCGAGGAAGATGAGGAGGCGGGCGACGAGAAGCTGCCACGGGACCGAGCGAGGGGAGCCTTCTCGGGGATCATGCTGCCAGCCCACCGTCGGGGCCGATTCGGGTGGCTGCGCCATCTATCTACGCATCCGACCCCGACGCCAGTTCAGCGTTCCCGAGCCCCATGGCTTGCCCTCCAGGCGCGTGGTGGTGGTCGGCAGCAGGGATGATAAGGGCGTGGGAGGGCGATTTGACCGATCTGACACTCTCACACTCTGGACACCGTCAGCCGCGTAGCGTCTGGTGAATGCCGAGCCCACAAGGCACGCATCCGTCAGGGAGGGGCCCAGCTGGCCCCGGGGCCGGGCTCCTGACCCAAGAAAGCGAGGGTAAGGGCCATTCCGCGCCGACGGTGGGGGTCTCAGAGCGAGAACTCGTTGAGAACACAAGGATGTGGATCGGCGGTGTCGACGCTCCGTCGGCACTCGGCACCCAGCGAGGATTGCCGGCCGATCGCTCGCATGGCGGGGTGAGCCGAGTCGGGCTCGGCC
>JBEKAP010000084.1:0-16365 GCA_050015875.1 Candidatus Dormibacteria bacterium
AGCAATCCGATGGCCTGACGAAGCGCCGCCCGGTCCGGGGTGCCGCGGACGACCGGGAAGCCGTGGTAGCCGACGATGAAGAATCGGCTGAGCGCCGAGTGGAAGTAGTCGCTCTTGGCCATGAAGTAGAGGTCGCGGCGGGGCATGTAGGCACCCGTGATGGGGGGGTCCGCGGCGCCCACGTGGTTGCTCACCACGAGCAGCCCGCCACGCGGAGGCACCCTCTCCGTGCCCGAGATCTCCAGGAGGTCGCCCACCACCACGCGGCAGACGAGCCGGGACACCGCCGTCATCCACCGGTAGTTGAGGTCGAGCCCGGACGGTGTCGAGTGGATGCGGGTCACAGGCCGGCGTCCCGGCAGAGGGTGAGGGCCATCTCCACCATCTCGTCGACGCCGTGGGCGCCGGTGTCGATGACCACCGCGCCCGGAGCCGCCGCCATCGCGGGCGCGTCGCCGCTATCCCGCCCGGCGATCTCGACGGCGAGCGTCGCCAGATCGACGGCTGCCCCCTCGCGCTCGAGCTGTGCCGCACGCCGGGCCGCGCGCAGGTCCGACGTCGCCTCCAGGTAGAGCTTGACCACCGCCTCCGGGAAGACCACGGTGCCGCAGTCCCGTCCCACGGCGACCGCCCCGCGGATGGCCGGCGCGCGCTGCAGGGGAAGGAGATGGCGGCGCACCTCCGGAAGCTGGCTGACGGCGGTGAGGAGTGCGGCGTGCCGCGGATCGCGGATCTCGGCTCCGGGATCCGTCCCGTCGACCCGCACCTCCCAGCTCTCGTCGTCGGGCGCGGTGTTGACCTCGATGGCGACCCCCTGCGCGAGCTCGGCGATGCGGTCGAGGTTGCCGGCACCTAGGCCGGCACGGCCCGCCGCCACGATGACCGCGCGGTAGAAGAGACCCGTGTCGATGAAGGGCAGGTGAAGAGCCAGGGCGAGCCGGCGTCCAAGTGTCGTCTTGCCGCTGCCCGCCGGACCGTCGACCGTGACGACGGGGAGGCTCATGGCTGGGTCATCCCCACCGCCGAGTAGAGCTCCGAGAGCTCGGTGGGAGTGAGCGCACGGACCCGCCCCTCCGCCAGGTGGCCGAGCTTGAGGGGGCCGAGGCCGATCCTGACCAGGTCGAGGACCGGAGCCCCCACGGCGGCGCAGAGACGCCGGATCTCCCGCTTGCGCCCCTCGCCCATGGTCACCTCGATCAGGTCGTCCCGCTCGCCATTGGGCCGGCGGAGGCCGAGCGGGCGGGCGAGCCCGTCCTCCAGCTCGACACCCGCGAGCAGGCGGTCGATGTCAGCGTCGCTCAGGCCCCGACCGAGGACGACCCGGTAGCGCTTGGTGACTCCGAAACGCGGGTGGGTGAGCCGGTGTGCCAGGTCCCCATCGGAGCTGAGCAGGAGGAGCCCGCGACTGTCGGCGTCGAGCCGCCCGACGGGCACCAGCCCGGGGATCTGCTCGGGGAGCAGCCCCATGACCGTCGGCCGGCGGTGCGGGTCACGGACGGTGGTCACCACCCCGGCCGGCTTGTTGAGCATCACGGTCTCCAGGCGCTGGCCGCCGCTGACCGCCCTGCCGTCCACCGAGACCCGATCGCGCTGCGGGTCGACGCTGGCGCCCAGGCCGGCCGGGGTGCCGTTGACGGTGACCCGGCCGGCTTCGATGAGGGCATCCGACCCGCGCCGCGACGCCACTCCGCGGCGGGCGAGGTACCGATTGAGCCGCTCTCCGGTGGCCGCCATCAGATCTGTTCCGGAACCGGGTCGTCCTCGGGCGGCTCGGCCAGGGCCGCCGACCACGCCCGCTCCTGCTCCTCGGGAAGCCCGGGCCCCCCCGGCAGGGGGGGGAGCTGGTCGACTCGCTCCAGCCCGACGAGCTGCAGGAAGCGAAGCGTGGTCCCGAAGAGGCGGGGCTGCCCAGGGGTGCTCGCACGGCCGATCTCGGCGATCAGCCCCCGCCGCTCCAGGCTCTCCAGCACCGCCTCGCAATTCACCCCGCGGATGGACTCGATGAGTGCGCGGGTCACGGGCTGGCGGTAGGCGATGATGGCGAGCGTCTCCAGGGCCGGGCGGCTGAGGCGAGCCGGGCGCTCCGGGTTGAGGGCTCGCTGGACAGCCCACGCCGTCTCCGGGCGGGTGACCAGCTGCACCTGGTCGCGGTGGCGCTGCAGCATCAGGCCGCGACCGCGGAGCTGGGCGGCGAGCGACTCGGCGGCCCGGTCCACGCGCTGGGCGGACTGGCCGAGGATTCCGGCGACCTCGGCGACGGTCACCGGACGGTTGAGCACGAAGCAGATGGCCTCGAGGGCGAGGGCCAGGTCCTCGGGCTCGCTGCCCGCCACCCAATCGGGGACCCGAGGGCGGCCGATCTCATCCAGCTCGAGGGTGAGTCCCTCCTCGCCGTCCTCCTCCCCGTCGAGCGGCAGGCTGGCGAGGGCCTCCGCCGGGGAGAGGTCATCCCCTGCGGGGGAGATGTCGTCCTCCGCGGGGGACGCGTCACGCTCGGCGCCGGCGCCGTCCTGCGGATCGACGTCCGCCGGCTCGCCGTCGACGTCTCCCCCGAACGCCGGGCGGGGCGACCTCTCGCCGGACGAGCCGCCGAGAGCGCGCACCAGCAGCCGACCAAAGCGCTTCATCCATTCGGGCCATCGCGCTGATCGCCCGCCGGCACGCGCTCGCAACGTCAGGCTCTCAGTCACTCGTCCGCACTCGAATGGGCCCGAAGGGCTCCGGCTGGTCGACCACCGCGAGACCCCGCTTCAGCAGCTCGAGCAGGGCGAGGAAGCAGGCGACAGCCTCGAGGCGGGTGGTCACCTCGGCGAAGATCGCCTCGAACGCCACCGCTCCCCGGCCGAGCAACCCGACGAGCCACGCCACCTTCTCCTCGACCGAGAAGGTGAGCATCCCGACCGGAAGGGGGGCCGCGTCCTGGAGGCGCTCGAGCACCTGCCGGAAGGCGGCCGCAAGCCGATCGGGGGGGATGCGCAGCCGCTCCAGCGGCAGGACGTCAGGGGCGACCATGCCGAGGAAGCTGCGCTCACCCGTCTCGGCGGGCTCGAGCAGGAGCGCCTCCATCGCCTCGCGGAAGAGCCGGTACTCCGCGAGCCGCCTTCCCGCCTCGGATTCGACGACCGCCTCCTCCTCGTCCAGCTCGGTGGTCCCCTCGGTGACCCTCCCCGCCTTCATCGACAGCAGGCGTGCGAGCAGACCGAGTGCCTCCGCCGCGTCCCTGAGGTCACCCCCCAACTCACTCCCGGTGAGCTGCCGGCTCACCTGGGTGGTCACCTGGGCGACCGGGACGTCGCGGAGGTCCACGTCGCCACGCTGAGCGGCGAGGACCAGCTCCTCGAGCGTGCCGCTGAACCCACCCGCCTCCACGGGGAAGCGCCGGGGCCACCCGGTGCGGCCGGCGGCGGGCGCCTTGTCACTCATGGCGGCCATGGTACGTGGTAGCCGAGGCGGGCGATCCCAGGGCGAGGGGTGCCCACGCGCCTCCACCGACGCGCGGTCGACCCGTGCACCGCCGTTGCCCTCCTCAGCCGGCGGGCGTCAGCACCCGGATCGGGTGGGCGAAGGCATACGTCCGGAAATCGGAGCCGTCCACCGTCAACACGGCGCCCACCTCCGGACGGGCGTCCACGGTGAGGAGGACGATGGCGTCCACGTAGGAGAAGCTCTGATCGGAGTACCTGGAGAGCAATGCACGTGCCCCCAGATGGGCCCCCGGCGGAGGACCGATGACCGTGAAGGCGTCGCTGCTCTCGTGGACCAGGCCGAAAACGGTCATGGCCACCCGCCCGTCTCCGCGCGGGCTCACCCGGCGGTCGTACCTCAGCTTGGTGTAGGCCTCGCCGACCACGGCTTCGGGCACGAGGATGGGGAGTCCCTCCGTGCGGGCCGCGAGGACGTGCTCGACAGCCCAGCGGTGGTGGCGGTCACCCCGGTTGACGGCGCCGATCAGCAACCCGCTGTCGGCCATGACGGTCACCGCCCGTAGACCGTGTCGTCCACCGTCGCGGAAAGGTCGGGTGGACCGGCAAGAACGCCGATGTAGCGCAGCAGCGGGTCCTCATCCGAGCGCTCACTGGCGAGGCCCAGACGGACGAGATGGGCGATCAACCCGCTCTGGCTGGTCTGCCGCCGGCGCGACAGCTCGCGCAGCTCCGCGTCAAGGGTGGCGGGCAGCATGATGTTCTTCCGGACATGTGTAGCCACGCACAGATGGTACATCCTCCGTCAGAGAGGCTACACACCGCTTGCCGTACCGGAGCGGTCAGCCGACTCCCCGGTGGGCGCCGCTGCCGTCGCTGCCCTCGCGGAGCAGCTCTCCGGCCCGTGCCATGGCGGCCGCGGTGGTCCGGCCCGACATCATCCGGGCGATCTCCGAGACCCGCTCCTCCCCGTCCACCCGGCGCACCGTGCTCTCCACCGCGTCGCCACCGCCCAGGCGTGAGACCAGGAGGTGCCAGCCGGCGCGCGAAGCGATCTCCGGGCGGTGGGTGACGGCGAGCACCTGACGTCCCCGGCCGATCTCCGCCAGGAGGTCGCCCACCCGAGCCGCCGTCTCGCCGCCGACGCCGGTGTCCACCTCGTCGAGCACCAGCAGGGGCTGGCCACCTGCCCCGCCGGCGGCGGCCAGTGCCAGCGCCAGCCGGCTCAGCTCGCCGCCTGAGGGGCCCTCGTCGAGCGGAAGCGGCACCCCGCCGCGATTGGCCGCGAGGCGAAGCTCCACCTGGTCCACACCCTCGGCATCGCAGCGGACCGGACCGTCGCCCAGGTCCAGCCCGTCGGCATCTGCGACCACCGCGAGGGTGACGCGGAAGCGGGCGTCCGGGAGCTCCAGCACCGCCAGGTGCCGCTCCACGGCGCGCTCCAGGGCGTGGGCGGCATCCCGCCGGGCGGCGCTCAGGCGGCGTGCGGCCGTGGCCGCAGCCGCCTGGGCGGCTCCTGCATCCCCCTCCAGGGCGGCGACGTCCACCCCACCACGGGCGGCGTCGCAGATCTTCCGCGCCTCCTCCAGCACCGAGAGGGCCGCGCGGATCGAGCCGTGGCGCCGGCGCACCCGGGCCAGCACGTCGAGGCGCTCCTCCACAGCCTCCAGGCGGGCCGGCTCGACCTCGACCCGGTCGGCCAGCCGCCGAGCCGACACACCGAGGTCGCGCAGCGCGCCGGCGAGCGCCGCCCCCTCCGCGCCGAGGTCGGCCAGAGCCGGGTCCACGCCACTCAGGGCTTCCACGCCGATCAGGGCCCGCTCCAGGAGATCTGCCGCGCCCGCCTCGTCACCCGTCGCCGCCTCAGCGAGGAGCGTGGCGGCAGCGGCGATGCCGGTGGCGTGGCGGAGGCGCAGCCGCTCACCGCCGAGGTCGTCCTCCTCGCCCTCGCGCAGCCGCAGGGGTTCCAGCTCGGCGATCGTCGCCTCCGCCTCGGCCAGCTCCGCGGCGGTCCGGCGGCTGGCCGCACGCGCCCCTGCGAGCGCCGCCTCGGCGGTGCGCAGGCGCCGGTGCGCATCGGCCATCGCGGCCCTGGCCTGGAGGACAGAATCGCCACCCGCGTAGTCGAGGGCTCGCCGCTGCCATGCCCGCTGCAGCAGGCGATGGCTGGCTCCCTGCGCAGTGACCTCGGCGAGCTGCTCGCCGAGCTCCCGCAGCGTCGCCTGGGAGACGAGGGCGCCATTCACCCGGCAGGTCGAGCGGCCGGAGCTCCCGGCGTCGCGGGTGAGGGTGACCAGGTCGTCCACCGGGATGCCGAGGCCGGCCAGCAGCACCGTGCTCTCCGAGCTGGGCTCGAAGACGGCGCGGACCGACGTCCCCTCCCCCACCGCCTCGCCCTCGACGCGGGCCCCGAGTGCCCAGCGCACCGCTGCGATGCAGAGCGACTTGCCGGCGCCGGTCTCCCCGCTCAGCGCTCCGAATCCGGGGTCGCAGTCCAGCCGGGCGTCGCGCACCAGGGCGAAGTTGCGAAGCCGCAGCTCCAGGAGCCTGGTCACCGTGGTTCGGCCTCGGAATCGTGGATGCGGTCGTCCGGCTTGAGCGGAAGGCCGAAGTGGACCTTGTCCCGCAGCTGGCGGAGGAACGAGGGGGAGTCGGCGCAGCGGACGACGGTGAGCTCGGGCCCGGGCCCGATCCGCACCCGTCCCCCGGCGTCCAGGTCGCCCTGGTGCTGACCGTCGGCGGCCACCAGGGCGCGCCCGTGCATGACGGTCACCTCCACCACCGTCACCTCGGGCAGCACGACCGGCCGGGTGATGACGGCGTGAGGGGCGAGCGGCACCACCGTGATCGCACGCACCCGGGGGTCGATGGGTGGGCCGCCCGCGCTCAGCGAATACCCGGTGGACCCGGTGGCGGTGGAGACGACCACCCCATCAGCGTCGAACTCACCCAGGAGCTCTCCGTCGGCCTCGACCCGGAGGCGCACCAGGACCACCTCGGGGGACTTGAGGGCGATGTCGTTGAGTGCGGGCAGGACGCGGCTTCCACGGGAGCCGTCCGCGTCGCCCCCGGCACCGGGGTCGATCTCGGCGGCCAGCATGCTGCGCCGCTGGCGCACCGTCCGGCCGTCCGCGAATGCCGCGATGGCCGCCGGCAGCTGCTCGAGCTCCATGTCCGTGAGGAAGCCGAGCCGGCCGCGGTTGACCCCCAGCACGGGGATGTCGCGAGGAGCGGCCAGCCGCGCTCCGAAGAGGAAGGTCCCGTCACCCCCGATGGTGACCAGCAGCTCCGTGCCCGCAGCGTGCTCGGCGACGTCCTCGACGGGACGCACCTTGGTGGTCCAGGTCCGGTAGCCGCAGCGCACCGCAGCCTCCACGGCGGCGGTCACGGTGTCGGGGCTCTCGGCCGGGTGCAGCAGGAATCCGATCGCGCCTCTGCTCATGGCTCCCCTCCAGGGTCACCCGCCGGCCCGGCCGCGGGCAGCAGGAAGCGGACCAGCAGCTCCTGGTTGCCGCGGGTGCCGCGGATGGGAGCCGGGATCGGGCCGGTGGCCTCCGAGGCCCCCAGCTCGCTCACGCACCAGTGCAGGAAGGCCGTCGCTCCGCGCTCCGCCGCTGCCAGGTCGCGGACGATGCCACCCCGGGAGACGGCGTCGCGCCCCAGCTCGAACTGGGGCTTGAAGAGGGCGACGACCTCGGCTCCGGGGGCGAGCCGTGCCACCGCGGGCAGGACCAGGCGGAGCGAGATGAAGGAGAGATCGAGGGTGACCAGCGTCGGGGTGTCGCCTGGAAGCCCCTCCAGGTAGCGGAGGTTGGTCCGGTCGAGGATCGAGACCCGGGGGTCCACGGCGAGGCGGGTGAGCAGCTGGCCGTGCCCGACGTCGACGGCAAAGATGCGGGACGCCCCTCGAGAGAGCAGGACGTCGGTGAAACCGCCGGTCGAGGCGCCGGCGTCGAGGCAGACCCGGCCCTGGCAGTCGACACCGAAGGCGTCCAGGGCGGCCACCAGCTTCTCGCCGGCACGGCTCGCCCACGGGCTCGCCTCGCCCACCATGCGGAGCTCCGCGGCCTCACCCACACGCTGGGCCGCGCTACGCGCCTGCCGGCCGTCAACCTCGACCATCCCGGCGGCCACCAGCGCCTGGGCCCGCTCGCGACTGGCGGCGAGGCCGCGCTCCACGAGCACGAGATCGAGCCGCTGCGCCGTCGTCGTCACTAGAAGGGGATCTCGTCCGGGTCGATCTCCAGCGCATCCCCGCGATGCGGAGCTCGCGCCAGCGGAGCACCCGGCGGCACGAGCGGAAGCTCGACGGCCTCGCGCTCCGGCGCAAGCGGCTTCTCCATGATCCGCCCTCCGGCGCCCACCACCAGCTGGGTGATCTTCTGCTCGGTGCGGTCGAGCAGGCTCCCACAGTGCTGGGCCAGGCGGGCACCCCGCTCGTATGCGGCGATGGCCTCGTCCAGCGCCACCGCTCCGCGCTCCAGCCGCTCGATGATCTGGTCGAGCTCGGCGAGCGCCCGCTCGTAGCTCAGGCCCCCGATGTCGTCCCCGGCGGGCCGCGCTCCGCCGGCGGCCTCGCTGCCGTCGCCTTTCATCCTCTCTCCCGCGTGTCGTGCCCGTTATCGTACATGCGTTCGTCGTGGTCTGTCGAGCCGGCGGGCTCGACGGTGCTGACGACGAGGCCCCGCGCCAGGCGGGTGCGGAGGCGCTGCCCGGCCCTCACCCGCGCCGGGTCGGTGAGCACCGCGCCGTTCCCCGCCTCCATGGTGATCGAATAGCCCCGCTCCAGCACGCGCAGCGGGGAGAGCGCCTCGAGCTGATCTCGCCGGGCGCGCACCTCGTGGCGCCGCTGCACCAGGGCCTCCCCCACCACCCGGGCCAGCCGCCGGCGCTGCCCGCCGAGGCGCTGCCGCTCGAGGGCCACCCGCTGCCCCGGCGACGCCAGGCGGAGCCGCGCGGCGGCCGCGTCGAGGCTGCGCCGCTTGGCCGTGAGCGAGGCGAGCAGGCCCGAGCGCAGCCGCTCCGCACGGAGATCCAGCTCCTGCCGGTGGCCAGGCAGCCGGCGCACGGGCGAGGCGCTGTCGAGGCGCAGCCGCTGCCGCTCGAGCGAGCCCCGCTTCACCGAGAGCTCCTGGTGCGCCGCGGCCCCAAGGCGGGCCCGGCGCGCGCCCAGCTCGGCACCCAGCCGGCGGGCGTCGGGAGCGACCAGCTCGGCGGCCGCGGAGGGCGTCGCCGCCCGCCGGTCGGCGGCGAGGTCGGCGATCGTCGTGTCGGTCTCGTGGCCGACGCCGCAGACCACCGGCAGCCGTCCGGCCCGGATGGCGCGGGCGACCCGCTCGTCGTTGAAGGGCATGAGATCCTCCAGCGACCCGCCGCCACGGACGAGCAGGATGGCCTCGGCTCCGACCACCGCCTGGGCCCGTTCCAGGGCGAGCACCAGCGTCTCCACCGCCCCCTCCCCCTGCACCGTCGCCGGGGAGAGCACCAGGTCGACACCCGGGGCGCGCCGGCCCACCACGGTGAGCACGTCGCGGAGGGCGGCGCCGCTGCGCGAGGTCACCACCACCACCCGCCGCGGGAGGAGTGGCAGCGCGCGCTTGCGGGCCTCGTCGAAGAGCCCCTCGGCCGCGAGCGCCCTGCGGCGCTGCTCGACGGCGAGCGCCAGAGCACCCACCCCCGACGGCTCCAGCCGATCCGCATAGAGCTGGTATCGCCCCTGAGCGTCGTACACCTCGATGCGGCCGTGGACGATCACGGTCATCCCGTTGTCCGGCCGGAAGGGGATCTCGGCTCGCTGCGAGCGCCAGACCACGCAGCTCACCGAGGCGTTGGCGTCCTTGAGGGTGAAGTAGATGTGTCCCGACGCCGGCATGGAGAGGTTGCTGATCTCCCCCTCGACCAGCACGTCCTCCAGGTCAGGGCTGCGCGCGATGACCCCGCGGATCACCGCGGTGAGCTGCGCGACGGTCAGAGCCTGGCGCAGGGTCACGGGCGGCCGCCCCCGTGCGGGGGGCCCTCCAGGTCGCGCTCCGGCGGTTTCATCGATCGAACATATGATCGCTCAAAGGGCACCCCCAGCGCATGGGTCGCGGCCTCCGTGCCACCCCGGAGGTGGCGAGCGCAGCCGTCAGCTCGCACCGTTCCGGCCGGCGGGCTGGGCCCTCGAGAGCGCGTTCAGGGCTCGGCCCTCACACCCGCTCCCTGGCGATCCGGGCGAGCACCCCGTTGACCAGGGGCACGGCCTCCTCCCCCGCATAGACGCGAGCCAGCTCCAGGGACTCGTCGATGCTCACCGCGACCGGGGTCGCCGGCTCGTAGAGCACCTCGTAGGTGCCGAGCCGCAGCACGGCCCTCTCGACCTTGCCGTAGTCGACGAGGTCCCAATTGACACTCGCCTCGGAGATGGTCGCATCGATGTGGACCACGTGCTCCAGGGTCCCCTCCACCAGGCTGCGGGCGAACTCGACGGTGTCCCGGGGCGCGCCCATGTCGTCGGCCTGATACTCGAGGGTCGGGCGCGGCTCCTTCTCGGTGCCCTCCAGCTCGAAGAGGACGCGGAGCGCCAGCTCGCGTCCCCGGCGCCGCCGCCCCGCGGAGCGGCTCATGCGGCGAATTCGACCTCGCTGACGTGAACATTGATGGTGCCCACGTCCAGGCCGAGCATCCGCTCCACGGCGTCGGCCACGCGCCGCTGCACCTCGGCGCCGACCTTCGGCACGGAGTGGCCGGAGAGCACGACCACCCAGAGGTCGATGTCCAGCGTGCTGTCGTCGCGCAGCTCCACCCGGGCGCCGCGGTGCGCAGCGGAGCGGCGGAGGATGCGCTCCAGTGACTGCCCGGCGGCCTGGTACATGGCGTGGACGCCCTCGACCTGAAGGGCGGTGAGGACGGCGATCCATGCCACCACCTCGTTGGCCACCCGGGTCACCCCGAGCGGCCGGCGAAGCTCGGGACTGTGCCCGTTGGTCGTGGCATCCACCGGCGCGTCCATCAGGCCCGCTCCAGGTAGCGCCCGGTGCGGGTGTCGACCCGGATGTGATCGCCGGGGTTGACGAAGAGCGGGACGTCCACGGTCGCCCCGGTCTCCAGGGTGGCCGGCTTGGTCCCGGCGTTGGCGGTGTCACCCTTGAACCCGGGATCGGTCTCCTGCACCGCCAGCTCGACGGAGGTGGGCAGCTCGACCCCGAGGATCTTGTCCTCCCACATCAGCAGGGTGAGGTTGACGTTCTCCTTGAGCCAGCGAGCGCCCTCGCCCACCTGCTCGGGAGAGAGCGGCGTCTGGTCGTAGGTGGTCGTGTCCATCACCACGTACGCGTCCCCGTCCTTGTAGAGGAACTGTGCCTCGCTGCGCTCGATCCGGGCGCGCCCGAACTTCTCCTCCGGACGGTAGGTCTCCTCGGTCACCGCCCCGGTCGAGAGGTTCTTCATCTTGGTGCGCACGATGGCCGTGCCCCGGCCGAGCTTCATGTGGTTGAAGTCGAGGACCTGGAGAAGCTGACCGCCCCTCTCCACCGTGGCTCCGGGACGGAGGTCGCCTGCATTGATCATTGGGTCAATTCTCTTCTCTCTCGCACGATCCGGGCGGCCGCCTCCAGGGCGACCGCATACCCGGAGGCGCCGAGGCCCAGGATGACCGAATCGGCCGCCTCCGCGGTGAGCATCACCCTCCGGAAGCTCTCGCGCTGGAAGGTGTTGGTGAGGTGGATCTCGACGATCACGCCCGGGAAGGCCCGGAGCGCGTCGAGCAGGGCCACGCTGGTGTGGCTGTAGGCTCCCGGGTTGATGACCAGGGCGTCGGCGCGGCCGGTCTCCGCCTCGATGACGTCGATCAGCTCGCCCTCGCCGTTGCACTGCTCGGTGCGGATGTCGACGCCCATCGCCGCGGCGCGTTCGCGCAGGTCGGTGTCGATCTCGGCGAGGGTGCGGCCGCCGTAGATCTCGGGCTCCCGGCGCCCGAGGGTTCCCAGATTGGGACCGTTGAGGACGAGGACCCTGGTCATGTCGCCTGCAGCACCTCCTCGAGCGTCTCGCGCACCAGCTCGGCCGGCACGCGCTGATCCAGGACGGGTTCGCCGCGGCGCGAGAGCAGCACCCAGCGCACCTCGCCGCCCACCGCCTTCTTGTCGTGGCCGAGGCGCCGCACCACCGCCGCGGGCTCGACGGCGGGCAGGGGATGCAGGCCGATACGGTCGAGGAGTCGGTCCTGCCACTCCAGGTCGCGGAGCGGCAGCCCGGCCATCTCGGTCGAGAGCCGGCCGGCGACGCGCATCCCCGCCGCCACCGCCTCGCCGTGGGTGACGGTGCCGTAGCCGGCGGCGGCCTCGATGGCGTGGGCGACGGTGTGCCCGTAGTTGAGCACGGCCCTCAGGCCGCCCTCGCGGGGGTCGCGACCGACCACCTCGGCCTTGATCGCGGCGCAGCGCTCGATGATCGGGGTGAGGGTGCGCACATCACCGGCCCCGGCCCTCTCCACCCCCTCGTCGAGCAGGGCGGGGAGGTCGGTGTCGGCGATCATCGCGTACTTGGCGACCTCCCCCAGGCCGGAGGCCAGCTCCCTGGCGGAGAGGCCGCCGAGCAGCGCGGGGTCGGCGAGCACGGCCCGCGGCTGCCAGAAGGCACCGGCCAGGTTCTTGGCGGCATGGAGGTTCACCCCGGTCTTGCCCCCGATGGAGCTGTCGACCATGGCGAGGAGGGTGGTCGGCACCCCGAGCCAGGCGATCCCCCGGCAGTAGGTGGCGGCCGCGAAACCGGCGAGGTCGCCGATGGAGCCCCCGCCCACCGCCACCAGGGCGTCGCGCCGCCCCAGCCCGAGCGAGGCGAGCGTCTCGATCAGCTCGCCGGCGGACGACCAGCTCTTGGCCGGCTCGCCGCCGGCGAGGGTCACGAGTGGTGCCTCCCGCCCCGAGGCGACGATCTGGGCGGTGAGCCGGCGGGCGGCGGGCTCGACGCTCCGGTCGGTGACCACGGCGACCCGGCTGCAGTCGGCGGGGAGGTGCGCCCCGATGTTGCCCCCGGCATCCTCGGCGACGATCACCGGGTAGGCGGAGCCGGCGGTCGGGACCGGGATGGCGCCCGCCAGGGGGCGGATCGAGGCCTCGGCCTGGTCCGGCGAGGTCCGGCCGGTGTCGATGCGCAGGTGGGCCTCGGCGTAGGCGCGCTGCCGCCGGCGGCGCAGCTCGGCGAGCCGGCCGCCGACGTCGCCGCGGAGAAGGGGACGGTCGGACGCCGAGCCCAGCCTCTCCAGGAGGGTGCTGTCCGGCGCGTCGAGGGCCACCACCCAGGCCGCCTGGAGCAGCAGGCGGCGAGCCGCGGGCTCACCGAAGAGGCCTCCACCGCAGGCGATGACGAAGCCGCCGGGCCGCTCCAGCATCTCGGTCACTGTGGCCAGCTCCACCCGCCGGAAGGCATCCTCCCCGTCCAGGTCGATGATCTGGGCCGGGCTCCTCCCGGTGCCTCGCTCGATCTCCGCGTCGGTGTCGCAGAGCTGCCAGCCGAGGCTCTCGGCGAGCCGCCGCCCCAGCGTGGTCTTGCCGGTCCCGGGAAGGCCGACCAGGGCCACCGGCCGCGAGCCTGCCGCCGACGGGGTGATCACCGCAGCCTCCGGGTGCTGCGCCGGTAGCCGGCCAGGTTTCTTCTCATCTCGGTGAGCGAATCGCCGCCGAGCTTCTCCGCCATCGACGCCGCCAGCACCCAGCCGAGCATCGCCTCCGCCACCACAGCGCCGGCCGGCACCACGCAGATGTCGCTCCGCTCGTAGTGGGCGTTGACCTCCACGCCGGTGTGGACATCCACCGATCGGAGCGGCGAGAGGAGCGTCGAGATCGGCTTGAAGTGGACTGTCGCCCAGACCGGCTCACCGTCGGTGACCCCACCGGTCAGACCGCCCTGACGGTTGCTCAGATGCCGGAACCCCTCCCCCTCGACGTAGCGCGGGGAGTCGTGGACCTGAGAGCCGGGCGATCGGGCCGCGAGCACGGCGGAGCCGATCTCCACGCCCTTCACCGATGGGATGCTGCAGAGAGCCTGGGCGATCAGGCCGTCGAGCTTCCTGTCCCACTGGACGTAGCTCCCCAGTCCGGCGACCACCCCGGAGGCGGTCACCACCGCGCTCCCACCCAGCGTGTCGCCGCGCTCGCGGGCGGCGTCGATGGCGGCCACCATCCGCTCCGAGGCCCCGGGGTCGGGGCAGCGCACCGGCGACGCCTCGACCGCGAGCGGATCCACCTCCTCCCGCCAGTCGATGGCCACGGCTCCGATCCGCTGCACCCACGAACCGACCCGGACGTCCAGCCTGGCCAGCAGGGCCATCGCCACGGCGCCGGCGGCGACCCGCGCGGCCGTCTCGCGCGCACTGGCCCTCTCCAGCACGTCGCGGGCGTCATCCAGGTCGTACTTGAGCATCCCGGCGAGGTCCGCGTGCCCGGGCCGGACCCGGCTGACCAGCTTGCGCTTGAAACCGGGAGCGGTCACCTGCATCGGGCCCCGCCAGTTGTCCCAGTCACGATTGCCGATCACCAGGGCGACGGGGGATCCGAGGGTGACGCCCCCGCGCACCCCGGCGACGATCTCGGCGTGGTCGTGCTCGATCTGCTGGCGCTTGCCGCGCCCGTAGCCGCCCTGGCGGCGGCGCAGGTGCGGATCGATGTCGCGCCGGGCGTCGAGGCGCAGGCCCGCGGGGAGTCCCTCGACGATGACGGTCAGCTGGGGGCCGTGGGACTCCCCCGCGGTCAGGAACCGGAGCATCGGCGCGGCCCCGGCACCGACCGGGGCGTGAACGGGTGGAACGTGGACGTGAACGGGGACGGCATCACTCGGGGGAGCTCACTCTCTCTGTGCGCCTCGGGCGCCGGCGGCTGCGTCCAGCGATTCTACGGCCCCGCTCCGCCATGCCACCGGGTGGGCGCGCCCAGTGGCCTCGCGGCGGCTCACCGACGGGATCCCCTCGGGGCGCCGACGCTCCCGATCGGGGCCATCCCGGCGACGGTCACACCCCGCCGGCTCTCCCCGGCGGCGTGGGTGGGGCGGGGTGCTGCTCCTGCTCGGCAGCGCCCGGGTAGGCGATGACCCGGTAGTTCTCGATGGCCTGGAGGATCTGGGTGTAGAAGCGGTCAGGCCTGGGGACGAGGCGCAGGATCTCGGTACCGTCCCGCCCCGCCGACTGGATCTCGAGCGAGCCGGCACCGATGAGCCGATCGGCCAGCGGCCGGCGGACGACCGTGTCCTGGATCCTGTCGAGCGCGATCGACTCGGTGACCCGGGAGACGACCCCGCGGGAGAGGACGATCCGGTGAGTCGTCAGGGTGTAGGTCTGGAAACGCCAGCGCAGCACCCGGAGCGCGTACCACGCCACCACCACGACGGCGACCACCGCGTCGGCGATCGCCTTCGCTCCGGTGACGTCGGTGCTCCCCACCTGGGCCGGCACGAGCTGAATCAGGACGACGGGCACGGCGAGGCAGATCACGGCGAGGAGCGTCGCCGGCACCAGCACCGCGAGGTGCTGACGCTCCGTGGCGACCACGGTCTCGCCGCTCAGGAGGTGAGGTGCCATCTCGCCGCAATGATGCCGTATGAGGGCCGCTCTCAGGTGAGCCCGCGTCTCATCTCAGGTGAGCGGGAGGTTCTGGAACAGCACCAGCACGGCGCCGGCGCAGAGGAACGGGCCGTAGGGAATGGGGTCCTTGAGACTCCGCACCCGGGTCACCAGCAGGAGCAGGGCGACCGCACCGCCCAGGAAGATGCCGCCGGTCACCGCGTAGATGGCCTGCAGGTGGGAGGCGCTGTCCAGCCCGAGCCCCGTGACGGCCCCGATCAGGGCGCCCAGCTTGGCGTCCCCCAGCCCGATCCCCCGGCGCGACAGGAGGTGGAAGAGCAGGAAGAAGCCCCCGATGACCACGCCGCCGGTGAGCGACCGGGTGAACGACAGACCGGGCGTGACGGCGGACAGCACCACGGCGACGACGATGGCGGGGTAGGTGATCCTGTCGAGGATCAGCCGGTGCTTCAGGTCGAAGAGGACGATCTGGACGAACACCGCCATCCAGAGGAGGGTCTCGATGGCGGCCCAGGTGAGCGCCTGGCGCCCCGCGAAGAGGCTGAAGGCGAAGGCCCCCAGCACCGGGGCCAGGCCCCACTCCAGCCAGGTCCAGCCGTACTGCTCGGGCAGCCATGGCGCGGCCGGCTCGGGCTGCTCCCCCTTCTCCCGGGCCGTCTCCGCCGCCTTGGCGACCTCGGCCTCGTACTCCGCACGCTCCTCGTCCTCCTCCTGGCGGAGATGCTCCACCCGCTCCAGGACGACGTTCAGCCACCCGATGCCGAGCCCCGCGGCGGCGCCGGCCACCCCGGAGACGAGCGTGAAGGCGAGGTTCATCGCCCGCCGAGACTCATCGGTTGCGGAGGTGGGTCCGCCGGGACGCCGTTCGTCCGCTCATCCCGCGAGCTCCTCCTCCAGCGCGGCACGCGCGGCGTGCCACGGCGGGTCCACGCCGGTCCAGCGCTGGAAGCTGAGCATCCCCTGGAAGAGGAGCATCTCGGAGCCGTCGGCGGCCCGGAGGCCGCGCGCCTGAGCGGCGGCCACCAGGTCGACGGGGCGGGGCCGGTAACGGAGGTCGACCACGATGCAGCCGGCCGGCAGCAGCTCGACCGGCACCGGGATGCCGGCCAGACCTGTCGAGGAGGCGTTGACCAGGATGTCGGCCTCGCGGGCCGCCGCCTGGACGGCAGCGGTGTCCTTCCAATCCACGGCTCTGCCATCGTCCGGCGAGACCCGCAGGCAGAGCTCCTCGGCCTGCTCGGGACGGCGGGCCACGACGACCACCTCGTCCATCCGCAGCCTGCAGAGGGCGAGCACGCAGGCGGCAGCGCCGCCGCCCGCCCCCAGGACGATGGCGCGACCCCCGGGATCGGGCCGTAGCCGCTGGTAGGTGAGGGCCAGCTCGAAACC
>JBEKAP010000085.1:0-8892 GCA_050015875.1 Candidatus Dormibacteria bacterium
GGCTTCGACGAGATCCACCACCTCGGGGCCGCCGGGTCGCAGAGCCAGGGCCTGGGGGCGGTCGTCCAGGGCCCCCTCCTCGCCGCCACGCTGCTCGCCATCGCGGTTGCGCTCCTGTACCTGGCGACGAGCGGTCGCCGGCTGGGCCGGCCGCTGCCGCGCCGGGACCCCAGGCGCGTCCCCAGCGTCCTGGAGCACATCGGGGCGGTTGGCCACCTCCTCTCGCGCACCCGGGAACGCGGTGCTGTGGCGGGACGCTATGCCGAGGAGCTCAAGCTCCGGGTGGGGAGGGTGACCGGGGTCGAACCGCGCCTCTCCGACTCCGATTTTGTGGAGGCGCTCGCCGGGTTCGGGGAGGCGCGGGCGCACGCGGCGGGCGTCCTTCTCGGGGAGGCACGGGTCATGGCCGCAGGCCGTCCCTCGGAGGGCGAGCTGCTCGGGCTGGCCCGCCGCGTGGATGCGCTGGAAACCGAGTGGGGTGTGGCCGCCATCCGCTGAGGCAGCCGCGCCGGCTGATGGTGACGGGGAGATCACCCGGTCACTCCGATTGACTGCCACAATGCCTCCCGATGCCCGCCGCCGCCGACCTCCGCAGCACGGTCCAGGAGACGATCGGTCGGGCCGTGGTCGGCCAGCAGCAGGTGATCGACGGTCTGCTGCTCGCCATCCTCTGCCGCGGTCACGTGCTCCTCGAGGGCGTGCCGGGCACCGCCAAGACCCTGATGGCCCGCTGCCTCGCCGCCTCGATGGACGCCGGCTTCAAGCGGGTGCAGTTCACCCCCGACCTGCTTCCCTCGGACATCATCGGGACCAACGTGTACCGGCCCGACAGCGGCACCTTCGAGTTCCGCCCGGGGCCGATCTTCACGGACACGCTGCTCGCCGACGAGATCAACCGGGCTCCCGCCAAGACCCAGGCCGCTCTCCTCGAGGCGATGGAGGAGCGGCAGGTCACGAGCGACGGTGAGCGGATGCCGCTCGGTGGACGCTTCCTGGTGGTGGCCACCCAGAATCCCATCGAGTACGAGGGGACGTACCCGCTACCCGAGGCACAGCTCGACCGCTTCTTCCTCAAGCTGGAGGTCCAGGTCCCGCCGCCGGCCGCCGAGGCCGAGATGCTGCGCCGCTTCGACCGCGGATTCGACCCCCACGACCTCGCGGCTGCCGGGATCACCGCCGTGGTCAGCCAGGCGATGCTCGACGCCGCTCGCGGCGAGGTCGCCACGATCACGGTGAGCGACGCCATCGTCGGCTACATCGGCCAGATCGTGGCGGCGACGCGGACGAGCCCGGACCTCTCCCTGGGGGCCAGTCCGCGGGGGGCGATCGCACTCCTCCTCGGGGGCAAGGCGATGGCGGCGCTGCGGAGCCGCGACTTCGTGGCTCCCGAGGATGTCAAGGACATCTGCGTCCCGGCGCTCCGCCACCGGCTGATCCGCCGCCCGGAGGCGGAGATCCAGGGCATCAGCGAGATGGCGGCGGTGGAGCGGGCGGTGAGCCGCGTCCCGATCCCCCGGTGATCGGTGCCGCTCGGGCCGTGGAGGTCCAGGAAGCGAGCATCCTAGGGAGGGAGCGCACCGAGGTGCGTGACCGACCGAGCAGCGGAGCTGACACCGAGATCGGCGGAATCGAGCGGCACCGATGACCAGGTGGGGGGCGGGGCTCCTCATGCTCGCCCTGGTCCCACTGGCGGCCGGCGTCGCCTACCCGGTCCTGCTCCTCCCGGGCGTCGTCGGGTTCACGGTCGCCGCGCTCGTGGTCGTCATCGACTTCGGTCGTGCCCCTGGGCGGGACCGCCTCACCGTGACCCGCGAGCACGAGGAGATCCTCTCCGTCGGCCGGGCAAACCAGGTCAGCGTCCACATCGCGGTGCGCCCGCACCGGCGGCGTCCGCTCCCCGCCGAGGTTCGCGATGAGCACCCACCCCGGCTCCTCGCCGAGGGAGCGGCCGGGCGCCTCGGGTTGCCGGGGACCCTTCGCTACACCGTGACCCCGGCAGGGCGCGGCGAGGAGGGGTTCGGGGCCACCGTGGTCCGATGCCCCGGACCCTGGCGCCTGGGGCTCCGCCAGTCGTCGATCGGGGAGGGGGAGACGGTCCGGGTCGACGCCGACCTGGCCGCCATCCGCGTCTACGAGGCCCTGGCCCGCCGCGGCCAGCTCGCCGAGCTGGGGGTGCGGACCCAGCGACGCCCGGGTGAGGGCACCGAGTTCGAGAGGATCCGGGAGGCCGTCCCCGACGACCCGCAGCGCCGCATCAACTGGAAGGCCACCGCGCGCAGCGGCCGTCTGATGGCCACCGAGCTGATCCCGGAGCGCGCCCAGCCGGTCATCGTCTGCCTCGATCACGGCCGGTTGATGGGGGTGGGGGCGGGGGCCCTGACCAAGCTGGACCACGCCATCAACGCCGCCCTCCTGCTCATCCACGTGGCCCTCGCCACCGGCGACCGGGTGGGCCTCTTCGCCTTCGCCGACCAGGTCACGGTCACCCTCCCGGCCCGCCCCGGACGGCTGCAGGTGCGGCGCTTCCTCGACGCGGTGCGCCCTTTGCGCGCCGGGGAGGTCGAGGCCGACTACGACGAGGCGCTCGCCCAGCTGAGCCACTGGCAGCGCCGCCGCGCGCTGATCGTGATCTTCACCGACGTCCTGGATCCCGACCAGGGCCAGGCACTCGTCCGCCAGTGCGCCCGGCTGCGCCACCAGCACCTCCCGCTCGTCATCACGGTCCGCGACCCGGCCCTGGAGGACACCGCCCGGGTCCGGCCCGTCGACGCCGCCTCCACCTACGCCCGGGCCGTGGCGAGCGGGCTGGTCGCCGATCGCGAGCAGACGCTCGAGCTGCTCCGCCGCAGCGGGGTCGAGACCCTCGACGCCGACGCCCGGACCCTCTCCCCGCGGCTGGTCAACCGCTACCTGGAGCTCAAGCGTCGCTCGCTGATCTGAGCTCGCGTCCCCCTGGGTCGCGAGGCTGAGGACCACGGAGACCGGCGGAGGGCGGACGCCGTGGACACCGGCTTCGGGGTGGTCCCGGTGACCTCGACCCTCGGGCTCGGCGGGCCTGGGCTCACGATTCAGTGGTTAAGGACAGTCGTGTCATTAACCAGTGGATCCTCGAGCGAGGTCGCCGCGGGCGCTACGACGCCGGCGGGGCTTCGGGGGGTGCGAGCGGCGGCGGGCCGTTGGGTGCGGGCGGGTAGCCGGGTGGGGGGCCGTAGCCGGGCGCGGGCGGGTAGCCGGGTGCGGGCGGGTAGCCGGGTGCGGGCGGGTAGCCCGGCGGGATGCCGTACCCGGGCGACTACGGGGCGGGGGGTGGCGGGGGAAAGTCGGTGGAGACGTCCGAAGGCGCGTCCGCCGGAGGCGGCGGGGGAGGAGGTGGCGGTGGGGGCGGGTAGGCGTCGGATCCACCCGGCTGGCCATCCGCCGCCGGCTGGCCGTATGCCGGTGGCTGGCCGTATGCCGGCGGCTGGCCGTACGCCGGTGGCGGGCCGTACCCCGCCGGAGCCGTCGCCGCATAGGCGGGCGGCGGCAGGGCCCGGAAGGCCGCCCGGGTCTTCCCGCTGAAGCCGAGGGCCCAGAGGATCACGAGGTTGACCGCGATGATGATGATGCCCGGGATCGGCGTGCCCCGAAGCGTCCCCGTGGTCGCGTGGACGGTGGTGCGCGAGGAGTCGAGCGCGCTCACGATGCCGATCAGGAGTCCGAGGGAGGCGAGGACGATGCCGGTCACCCGCGGCCCGGACGTCAGCCGGCCCATCGCGGCGCCCGACCAGATGCCGATGATCGCGATCACCAGGATGACCACCGCGAAGGCGATCACCGTCCCGCCCACGACCCCGGCAGCCGCCGAGACGTTGGCGCCCGAGTAGCCGATCTGCTGGAGGCGGTTGGGCAGGGCTCCTCCGGCCGAGAGGAACCAGACACCGACCCCCGCGACGGCGATCGCGCCGATCAGCCAGAGCACGCTCTCGACGATCAGCAGGACTCGTCCCAGGGTGACCGATCCGGGGACCTGTGGTCGTTGCATCTGAATCGCTCCTGTCGGGTGATCGGGACGGCGGTCCGGGCGCGCCGACCGTATGCAGCGACTATAGATGGGGCCGGGCGGTTGCGTCCGTATTCGGGCGTTACGTCGACCCCCCGCCGGGCGGGTCGGCGGGGGACGGCGGATCGCCGGGATCCGGCCGTGAGACGGGCGCAGGCGGCGCCGCGATGACGGGTGGCGCCGCCGCGGTTTCGGAGGCATAGAAGTAGGAGTGCAGCTCCGGCCAGTAGTGAAGGATCACGACGGCGATCCCGAACACCGGGCAGAAGAGCCACATCCCCGCGGAATCCGAGACGAAGGTGATCAGGCCGACGGAGCTCACCAGCTCGACGCCGGCCAGCACCAGACGGGCGTCGCCACCGCGCTTCCTCACCTGCTGCTCCACGACGACCAGCACGACGCCGATGGCGATCAGCGCGACGGCGAGCGTGGAGATCTCGCTGCCGGTCAGCGTCTGCTCGTCGGCGATCCCGGAGATCCGCAGACCCGATCCGGTGCCGCCCGTGGTGACGATCGCGAAGGTGAAGACGGCGATCAGCATCAGGACGGTCGCCTGGCAGTAGAGGATGGTCCGCGCCACCCGGATGCGCAGGGGGAGTTGGTTGCCGCCGAAACGCATGGGCGCAGATTAGGCCGCCGCCGGGGATCCTGGGCAGTTCGTGAACACTTCGTGTCCCCCGGCGAGGTAGCGCTCAGCTCACCGTAACGGCTCGCCCTGCTCGGGCATCGCCTCCAGGGCGACGACAACCTCGCGGGTGAGATGGGTCGGCGTCGACGCGCCGGACGTGACCCCCACCCGGCGGATGCCCCGGAACCACTCCGGACGCAGCTCGGCGGCGGTGTCCACCAGGAACGCGGGCTTGTGCCCGAGCTCCTCGACCACCTGGGCCAGGCGCCGGCTGTTGCTGCTCCGCCGGCTGCCGACCACCACCACACAGTCCACGTCGTCGGCGGCGAGCACGGCCGCCTCCTGGCGCTCCTGGGTCGCCCGGCAGATCTCGTTGTGGACCTCGATCTCGGGGAAGCGCTCGGCGAGGCGATCGATGATGGCCTGGGTGTCCCACATCGACAGGGTGGTCTGGCACGTCACCGCCAGGCGGGTCCCGGGAGCGAACTCCAGGGCATCGGCCTCCTCGATCGATTCGATCAGGGTGGTGGCCGCCGGAGCGACTCCCATCACCCCTGCCGGCTCGGGATGGCCGCGCTTGCCGACGTAGATCACGTGGACCCCGCGCGCCGTCAGCTCGCGGACCAGGTCGTGGGTGCGGGTGACGTCGCTGCAGGTCGCGTCCACGATGGTCAGACCGCGATCGCGGGCGGCGTCGACCACCTGGGGGGAGATGCCATGCGCGGTGAAGATGACCGTGCCCTCGGTGATCTGGGCCAGCCCCTTCATCCGGTCGGATTCGTCCACCAGGCGGACACCGGCGTCCTCCAGCTCCCGGGTGGCGTGCTCGTTGTGGACCAGGTAGCCGAGCATGGTCACCGGTTTGCCGTCACTCTCGGCGCCGACCCGTTTGGCCAGCCGGATCGCCTCGACCACACCGTGGCAGTAGCCGCGGGGGCGGATGCGCACGACCTCCATCCGAATCAGTCTACGCGAGGCCCCCGTCCGGCCCCGGGCCGGGGGCTGGTCAGCCGCCGAGTGCCACCCGTCCCTCGGCGGGGTCCACCCCGGCGGGGTCGAGGGCGAGGCGGGGCGTGGCCCGTCGCTCCCGGCCGGCGAGCAGCAGCCAGGAGTAGAAGCCGGCCCCGACGCACAAGCCGATGGCGATCTTGAGCCCGCTCGGGATGCCGCTCGGGGAGACGAACGCCTCCAGGGTTCCAGAGACGACCAGCAGCAGGATCACGGCGAGACCAAGTCCCAGCACCTCCCGTCCGGCACGCGCCAGCGCGTCGGCTCGCCGCAGCATTCCGGGCCGGAGCAGAGCGTCGCCGAGACGCAGGCCCACGGCCCCGGCGGTGACGAAGATGCTCATCTCCAGCACCCCGTGGGCGGCGATCAGCGACCAGAAGGCGTAGTCGTAGCCGCCGGCGTGGACCGCCGCCCCGAGCGTACCGAGGCCCCAACCCTGGAAGAAGGTGAGCAGCGCGGAGGGCACGCCCGCACAGAGGCCGAGGACGACGACGAGGACAGCCACCTCCATGTTGTGGAGGAAGATGCTGGGGTCGGCGAGGAAGGGCTGGGGGAGGCTGATCCCGGAGCCCCCCTGCGCCATCTCGGCGAAGAGGGAGTTGGGGACCAGGAGCCCGCGCAGATCCGGCCGGAGGTCGTAGGCGAGCCAGCCCGCGACGACCCCGGAGAGGAGGCAGGCGAGCGAGGCCAGGAAATACCCCGCATTGGCCCGGAAGGCCCGCGGCGCCCCGGTCGCGAAGAAGCTGACCGCGTTGCGCAACCGGGGGGCGGACCCGCGGTTGAGCAGCACATGGGCACGCCCGCACAGCGAGTTGAGGTACTCGGTGACGGCCTGGTCGGGGAAGTCGCGGCGGGCGATGGCGAGGTCGCTGGCGGTGCGCCGGTAGAGGACCGCGAAGCGCTCGATATCGGCAGCGCCCAGGCCGCGCAGCCGGTTGCCGGCGAGCGCCGCGGTCCTGGTCTCGAGCTCGGCCCAGCGGGCGCGGCGGCCGGCGGAGAACGACTCCAGGTTCACGGCACCCGGCGAGGGGGCGCACCCGGTGCGGGGTGGGGGTAGGGGGCGGGCCTCGGCGGCGGATCCCCGGCCCCGAGGCGGGGCGCCAGCTGAAGGTAGAGGCGCTCCAGGAGGAGCTCCGGCGGCCACATTCGCTCCGGGGCGCCGGGCGGGAGTTGCATCCGGTCCAGCAGCCGCACCGCAAGCCGTCCGGCCAGATCGGCGCGCTGGTCGGGTCGGATCCCGAGGCGGCCGAGGAAGGTGCGCACCGCGGACAGCTCGTGCTCGCCGAGATGGGAGAGGCCGTCGATGGCCGGACCCGGGTCAGCGCTGCGCAGGTACACCGGTGCCGGCGCCGTCGCGGTGAACAGCGTCACCGGGGTCCGCTCCCGCACCACCACGGTGCCGGCGAGCAGATCGCCAAGACGGCGGGATTGGGGGTGGAAGAACATCAGGATGGCACCCACCCCGGCCAGGTCGACGATGTATGCGGCACTGCGGAGGAGGTAGTCGCCGATGCTCGCGGCGGCGCCATCGACGCGGATGACCCGGAGGCCCATCGCCGACTTGCCCGCGGTCCTGCCCCCGGTGACCGCCTCCGAGATCGTGAAGTAGAGGATGGCGATGATCACCCAGGAGGCGAGCAGCAGGTAGCTGGCGAAGCTGAAGACGACGATCGCATTCGACCCGCCGGCGTTGCCGGCGGTGGCGCTCGCGATGGCGACGATCAGCAGCGTGTCGAAGACCAGCAGGAGGCCGAGGATCAGGCCGTCCAGCAGCGCCGCGGTGAAGCGGGTGGCCACCCCGGCGACGCGGAAGGAGATGCCGACATTGTCGGCGGTCGTCACCCGCTGGGTGTCGTAGCCGGTGCTCACGGGCGTGGGGTGGGCTTCCCCCGCGTTGCGGGGTGGGCGGTGGCGAACACGTCACCGGTGATGCTGGCACCGCTGTCCGGCGAGCCGAAACCCGGGTGGCTCATGACCGCCTGAGGAACATGAAGTAGCCGGCTCCGAACACCAGGACGACGCCGATGTTCACGATCAGCCGTTCCCCGAATCGGTTTCTGAAGAACGCGACATCCAGACCGACGATGACGGCCACCATCGCCACCGCGTACAGCGCGAGACCCGCATTTCTGCTCATGTCGATTCAGACCTTCCTTCGCTTCCGTCCAGCCTCGGGGCCTCTCGCCGCCGATTGGCGGTGATGCTCCGGGCATCGCTCGATCTGGGGTGGCTCTGGGAACCTGGCACGTCACCCTCGATGCTGTCACCTCCGTCCGGCGGAGCGTGCCCCGCGACCGCATCGTCGCCGCCACGCCCGGTGCGCGCTCGCGTTCCCCCGACCCTGCCCGCCCGCATGGCGATCGCGTCCCTGCCCCGCGCGGCCCGTGTGGTCACGCTCCCGGCTCTCGCCTTCCACGACCTCGCGTCCTCGCCGCGCGTCGCCAGCAGGCCGGGCACCGTGAACTCCTCACCCAGCCGCACCCGGTTCCAGAGCGCTCCGATGAGGATGAACTCGGAGAGGAAGAAGAGCCAGGTGGCGAGCAGGAAGAAGAGCGCGAAGCTCTGCCCGTAGGTGTCGAAGCCGTGGGCCAGCCTGGCGTAGAGGGGAAAGAGGAGGGTTATCAGCTCGATGAGCACGCCCGACACCAATGCCCCCGGCCAGAGCTGACGGATGCGGAAGGTCCGGTTGGGCACCAGCCGGTAGATGGTCAGGCTGAGGGCCGTCATGGCCGCGAAACCGGCCGCCGGTCCGATGCCGGCCATCACCGGGACGAGGGTCATCAGCGTGTTGGACGCCACTGCGACGAGCAGCCCCGCCACCAGGACGAACATCATCACCGCGCCCATCGCCCGCCGGCGCAGGAAGCTCCGCTGGGGGAACTCGAAGATGCGACTGAGGCAGAACTCGAGCGACCCGAAGAAGTTGGTCACGCCCCAGAGCAGCCCGAGGACGCCCGCGATGCCGAGCAGGCCGGCGTAGTGATGCAGGTCGCCGGTGACCACCGCGTTGAGCTCGGCGCCGCTCCGGCCCGGGAAGGCCCGGAGGATGGCCGTCTGCGCCTGCCTCTGGATGACCGGGCCGTTGATCACCCACCCGATGATGGCCAGGGCGCCGAGGATCATCGGGAACATCGCCATCACCGCGTTGAACGCCAGTCCGGACGCGTGACTGCCGGAGTGGGTCGACCCGTACGCGCGGAGGACGCGCCCAGGGGTG
>JBEKAP010000086.1:0-8861 GCA_050015875.1 Candidatus Dormibacteria bacterium
ATCTCCACGCTCGGCAGGGCTGAGCAGATCCGCTCCGCCAGCTCGACCTCCACCGGGGCGGTGTGGCCGTAGGCGACCCCTCGCTCCAATTGACGGCGCAGCGCCTCCACCACCTCGGGAGGGTTGTGCCCGAGGATGTGCGGCCCGTAGGCGAGCACGAAGTCGACGGAGCGGCTGCCGTCGGCGTCGAGCAGGTGGGCGCCCTCCGCCGAGACGATCATCGGCGGCTCGCCTCCCACCGCCGCGTAGGCGCGCACCGGGCTCGAGACGCCGCCCGGCATCACCAGCGCGGCGCGCTCCCTGAGCTCGGCCGAGAGGCTCACGTCTGTTCGGCGACGGTGACACTCTCCATGACATCACCCTGCACGATGCTGTTGGCCACGCTCTGCCCGCTCGCCACCTCGCCGAAGAGGTTGTAGCTCAGGGCGAGCTGGCTGGTGTCGTCGGCGATGCAGATGAAGAACTGCGAACCGTTGGTGTTGGGCCCGCTGTTGGCCATGGCCACGGCCCCCTCGATGTACTTCTCGTGCACCGGCTCGTCATCGAAGGTGTATCCGGGGCCGCCCGAGCCGCAGCTGCCGCTGGGCGTCGCCGGAGCCGCGGGGACGTTGCCGATGCAGTTGGGATCGCCACCCTGGATGACGAAGCCGGAGACCACCCGTGCGAAGGGGATGCCGTTGTAGAAGCCGTTGCGGGCCAGGGTCACGAAGTTGTTGACCGTCTCCGGCGCCAGGTCGGGCTGAAGGCAGAGGACGATGTTGCCCTTGGTGGTGACGATGGTCGCCTCGTACAGCTCGCTCGTGTCGATGGTCATCGCGGGTTCCGCCGAGTAGACGTGGGGGTTCGAGGGCGGGTCGAGCGGCGCGAGGGCGGGACCGAACGTGGCCGTCGAGCAGTCGGCGTAGGCGATGATCGCCGGCGTCGGCGTGGGCTTGGGAGTCGGTGTGGGCACCGCGGTCGCGGCGGGCAGCGGGGTCGGCGCCACCACGCCGGTCGGCAGGGTGCTGTCGGCGTGGTCGAGCGCCACCGCTCCGGCGATGGCGGCGACCACCAGGGTCGCCGTCGCTGCCACGATGAAGGGAAGTCGGCGCGGGGTGGTGGGGGGCTTCATCCTGATCCTCGGTCACTCCTCACGAAGCCACCGCGCTGCCTGGAGCGCGTGGTAGCTGATGATGATGTCCGCGCCGGCGCGGTGGATGGCGGCGAGAGCCTCGAGGGCCGCGGCTCGCTCATCGAAGGCGCCGGCTCGTGCAGCGTGGGCGATCATCGCGTACTCGCCACTCACGCTGTAGGCGGCGAGGGGGACGTCGACGGCCGCCCGCACCCGCCCGATCACGTCGAGGCAGGTGAGGGCGGGCTTGACCATCACCATGTCGGCTCCCTCGGCGACGTCGAGGCGCGCCTCGCGGACCGCCTCCCGCGAGTTGCCGGGGTCCATCTGGTAGCCGCGCCGGTCGCCGCTTCGAGGGGCGCAGTCGGCGGCGTCACGGAAGGGCCCGTACATCACCGAGGCGTACTTGGCGCTGTAGGCGAGGATCGCCGTCTGCGGGAAGCCCGCGGCGTCGAGGGCTGCCCGGATCGCGCCGACCTGCCCGTCCATCATCCCGCTCGGGGCGATCACGTCCGCCCCGGCTCTGGCCTGGGAGACCGCCGCCCTGGCGTAGAGCGGGAGGGTGGCGTCGTTGTCTACCGACCCGTCCTCGCGGAGCACCCCGCAGTGGCCATGGTCGGTGTACTCGTCGAGGCAGCAGTCGGCGATCAGGACGCAGCCGTCGCCGAAGCGGTCGCGAAGCGACCGCAGCGCGGACTGGACGATGCCGGCGTCGTTCCACGCCTCCGACCCGATCGCGTCCTTGCGCGCCGGGACGCCGAAGAGGAGCACCGCGCCCACCCCCAGCGCCAGCGCCCGCTCCACCCCGGCTCCGGTGCTCTCGACCGTCTCCTGGCGGTGGCCCGGGAGGCTCGGGATGTCGACGGGTGCGCTGATCCCCTCGCGGACGAAGAGGGGGTGGACCAGGGAGGAGACGTCCAGCCGCGTCTCGCGGGAGAGCCGGCGCAGCGCCGGCGTGCGCCGCAGGCGTCGGGGTCGCTCGTCGGGAAACGGCATGGCGGCCCCAGGTTACTCAGCCGCGAAGGGCGCCCGCCACCGCGGCGGCCACCCCCTCCGCGTCGCCGCGGGTCGCCACCGCCGGGGTCAGCCCGTGGCGCCGCAGCGCGGCCGCCGTGGTGCTGCCCACGCAGACCACGCTGAGCCCGCAGAGGAGGCCGGCCCCGACGGCGGCGACCACGGCCTCGACGGCGCTCGGGCTGAGCAGCGTGACGGCGTCGACGCGCTCGGCGAACACGGGGAGCAGAAGGCGGCGAAGCCCCGCCACGGGGACGGTCCGGTAGCAGACGGTCACCGTCACCTCCGCTCCCGCCTGGCGGAGCCGGTCGCCCAGCTCGATCCGGGCGGCCTCGCCCTGCGGGAGCCAGACGGACCCGCTCCCGGCCCCGGCCGCGATGAGCTGGTCCGCCAGCGCACCCGCCCCGGTCCCCGACGCGATCAGCCCGACGTTGACGCCGACATCGCGCAGGGCCCGGGCCGTCGGCGCGCCGACCGCGGCGACGCGGATGCCGGCAAGGTCCTCCGGCAGGTCCAGGGCGCGGAGCGACTCGGCCGCGTTAGCGCTGGTCACGGCCATCCAGCGGGGTGCACGGCGTCCGCGCAGCGACCGGGCGGCCTCCCGCAGCTCGTCGGGCGTCGCGACCGGCTGTATGGAGACGGCCGGAACCTCGACGACCGCGGCTCCCAGCTGGCGCAGCTCCTGGCTGAGCGGCGCGGCCTGGCCGGCGGCGCGGGTGACCAGCACCCGGCGACCGGTGAGCGGCCGGCTCGGCATCGCGGTCACCGGAGCCTCGCCGCGACCCGCTCCCCGAGCTCCTGCGGGGAGGTGGCATGGCCGGAGAGCTCGACCCGGCGGAGCTCCCCGCCGCTCTCCAGGGCGGCGGTGAGCACCAGCCGTGCCCCGTCGAAACGCGCCCAGGCGCCGAGCGGTAGCAGGCAGCCTCCGCCGAGGGCGGCGAGGACAGCGCGCTCCGCGGCAGCGGCGACTCGCGTCTGCGGGTGGTCGGCGGCCGCGCAGAGGGTGGCGGCCTCCCCCTGGTAGCGCGTCTCGATGGCGATCGCGCCCTGGCACGGGGCGGGCACGAAGATCCGCGGATCGAGCCTCTCGCTGATCTGGGCGGCGGCGCCGAGGCGATCGAGGCCCGCGCAGGCGAGGAGCAGCCCGTCGACATCGCCGTCCTCCAGCCTGCGCAGCCGGGTGTCCACGTTGCCCCGTATCGGAACGACCCGCAGCTCGGGGTGCAGGACCTGGAGGAAGGCGGCGCGCCGGGCGCTGCTCGTGCCGATGGAGGCCCCGCTCCGCAGCTCCCCCAATCCCCGCCCGTCGCGGGTGACCAGGGCATCGCGGCAGTCGGCGCGCTCCAGGAAGGCCGCGACCCCCAGCCCCGCGGCGAGGCCACTCGGAAGGTCCTTGGCAGAGTGGACGGCCCCGTCCGCGCGGCCCTCGGAGAGCGCCAGCTCGAGCGCCGCGCTGAACCACCCGTCACCCTCCAGCCGCTCCACCGGGGTGCCGGATCGCTCGTCCCCCTGGGTCCGGATGATCACCGTCTCGAGCCCGTCGATCCCCGCGGCGCTGAGCCTCTCGACCGCCAGGGCGGCCTGCGCCAGGGCCAGGCGACTGCCCCTGGTGGCGAGCCGCATACCGCCGGACGTCACCGCTGCCCGGCGGGGGGCTCGTCGAGGCCAAACGCCTCGCGGAGCGTGAGCACCACCCCCGGGTCCTCGCCCGCCGCCCGCAGGTGGGTGATGGGAGAGTGGAGCAGCTTGCTGACGAGGCTCCGGCTCAGCTTGTCGATCCGCTCGGCCAGCTCGGCGTCGCCGGTGGGGAGGCGGGCCAGCGTCCGCTCGACCTCGCGACGGCGGATCGCCTCGGCGCGGGCCAGGAGCGCCCGGATGGTCGGATCGGAGGCGTCTCGCTGGCTGAGGACCTCGAGGGCCCGAGCCACCTCCTCGGTCACCACGGTCTCGGCGGCCGCGATGGCCGCCCGATGGTCGTGGACGCCGTCGCCGACGCGGCGTCCCAGCTCGTCGATGTCGATCAGCGTCACCCCGGGCAGGTCGGCGACGTCGGGCGCGATGTCCCGCGGCACGGCCATGTCGATGAGGCAGAGCGGACGGCCGTGGCGCTCCCTCTGGACGGCGGCGCAGAGCGCGCGATCGACCACCGGCTGGGCGCTGGTGGTGGCGGTGACCACCAGATCGCAATCGACCATCGCCTCCCGCAGCCCATCCGTGGGCACCACGGTCGCGCCCAGCTCGACCGCGAGAGCCAGGGCCGACTCCCCTCCCCGTGAGCTGACCCGAAGGCGGGCGCCCTGGCGCTGCAGCCGCCGAGCGGCCAGCGCGCTCATCTTGCCGGCGCCAATCAGCAGGGCGGTGCGGCCCTCCAGCCCGCCCAGGACCTGGGCTGCGACCGCCATGCCCGCCTCGCTGATGCTGCCGGCGCTCCGGCCGATCCCGGTGCGGGTGCGCGCCAGCTTGGCGGCCCCGATGGCTCGCCGGAAGACGAAGTCGAGCTGGGCGTCGAGGCTCCCCGTCTCCAGGGCGAGGCGGTGGGCGGACTTGACCTGGCCGAGGACCTGGGTCTCCCCCACCACCATCGAGTCCAGGCCGGCGGCCACTCGGAAGAGGTGGGCGACCGCCTCCTCGCCGCGAAAGACGCTGACGTGGCCCGGAACCGGAGGGTCGGTGGCGGGATCGAGGTACCGGCGCAGGCGGGGGATGACCTCCTCGGGATCGGATCCCTCGTGGACGTTGACGTAGAACTCGGTCCGGTTGCAGGTGGAGAGTGCCGCGGCCCCGCTCAGCCCGGCGTGACCGAGCAGGAAGCGGAGGAGATGGCGAGCCTCGGGATCAGAGAGGGCGGCCCGCTCCCGCACCTCCACGGGGGCCGTTCGGAAGCTGATCCCGGCGGCGATCAGAGGCATCGTTCCCGAGTATAGGTACGCCTTGAGGGCGCGGCGCCGGGCCCAGCGGGATGCCGAGAGCGGGCGCGACCGGCGTCCGCGGCCCCAGCGCGACCCAGAAGCGGCTAGGATGGCCTCAGATTCGCTCATGTCCCTCACTGATCCACTCCCGGCGCCGTTGGCGCCCGATTTGTCCAAGGGGGGATCCGAGCCACCCTCCCGCGGGGGATCCGAGCCGGGGTCTTCGGCCGGCACCGCGGGGTCCGCCCGTCGTTCATCGGAACAGGGCAACCAGGGACGCCGACACTACGGGCGCCGGCGCGGTTCCGTGCCCGTGGGCGATGTCTTCGTCGCCCGCCTGGGCCCGGCGACCGACGAGCCCTTCGCGGCCATCGACGATCCGGAGGAGCCACCTCGCCCCCGCCCCGGACCGGAGACGCCGATCGACGAGCTGCGCTTCGTCGCGGTGGACTGCGAGACCACCGGCCAGTCCCCGCACCGAATGGTCGAGCTGGGCGCCGTGGCCTTCACCCTCACCGGCCACCTGATGTCCTTCGAGACCCTGGTGCACAGCAACGACCGCATCAACCCGTTTGCACGCCGCATCCACGGCATCTCCAGCGAGACGCTGGGCGGCGCGCCCCCGGTCCGGCCGGTGCTGGAGCGCTTCCAGCGCTTCTGCCGCGGAGCGGTGCTGGTCGAGCACAGCGCCGACGCCTTCGACAGCCGGCTGATCGCGACGACCCTCGGCGAGAGCCTCGAAGCGGACAACCTCGACACCTCGCGCCTCGCCGCCAAGCTCTTCGACCTGCGGGACACGATCGGCCTGGAGCGGCTCTGTGTGGAGCTGTCGGTCGTGCACCGGCGCCCCCATCACGCGCTCGCCGACGCCGAGGCCACCTGGGGCTGCTTCCTGGAGCTGATCCGGCGTGGCCGTGAGCCCTTCGGTTGGAGGACGCTCGGCGACCTCCTCGCCGACGGGCAGCCGCCCCCGCCACGCTGGGTGGACGCCGAGAACGGAGGGCAGCGCAAGCCCGACCCGGCGCGCCGCCGTCGTGGCGGCCGGCGGCACCGTCGCGGCGGGGTCCCGGGCGACGCCGGCGACCCGACACCACCTGATCTGGAGGCCTAGATGCCCAACCGTCTCATGGTCAACCCTGTCGTCCACCCGTCGTTCGCGCAGAGGTCCCCCTTCGACATCCGAGCGAGGACGCTCGGGTTGGTGCTGATGATCCTCGGGACCCTCGCGGCGCTCGTCTCCCTCCTCTTCGTGACGGGGGTGGCCGGGCTCTGCAACGGGCTCATCCTCTGCACCTATCCGACGGTCGACGTGCTGGGCACCGCGATCATGATGATCGGCTGGGTGGTGGCGACCGCCGGCTTCGCGCTGATGTTCATGCTCCATCCTCACGGGCCGGCATGGGCGGTGTACGGGCTGATGCTCGCGGCGCTCGGCGACGTACTGTCCTTCGTGGGGGACGTGGTCTTCGTCGGTGCCAACCCGCTCTACTACGGCTTGGGCAAGGGCGCCATCGCCATCTTCATCTTCTGGCTGCTCATCTGCGCCGTCTTCTATTACCTGGTGGTCGCGAGCCGCCCGGAGACACCGCCCGCCCCCTAGCCGGGCGATCGCTCAGCCGCTCAGGCGGGCGATGAGCGGGAAGTGGTCCGAGGCGGTCGCGGTCTCGCGGCCGGCCCGTCCCCGCCCGACCGCGACCTCGCAGGAGATCAGCCGGGGGAGCGCCTCCGGGCTCGCGAAGACGTAGTCGATGCGCGCCGCCGGCATCCAGGTCGCGCAGGTGTAGCCGTGGGCGCGGGGGTGGACGTGGCGGAAGCAGTCCGTGTACCCGGCCTCCTGCATGCGGGGAACGGCCCAGCGCTCGATGGCCCGGCCGAGCAGGCGATCCAGGCCGCGCCGCTCCGGCACCAGGGCGGTCAGGGGGCCCACCAGCCAGGGCAGCACCGGAATCCCGCCCTGGAGGTCCGGGTCGATGCCGTGGGCCCGCCACCTCGCGTCGACCGCCTCCACCGCCGTGCCGCCCGGCGGCCCCATCCACCCTCCCTCCTGGCGGACCAGCAGCCCGGCCTTGCGCAGCTCATTCATGCGCCGGAAGAAGCCGGTCGCCTCCAGGTGGTCGCCCGGAGAGAGCGAGTTGAAGTCGCCCACGACCAGGTGCGGCATCGCCGCCTCCGCCCCGATGTCGGTCAGGACGTGCTCCAGCTCCTCCATCCGCCGCGCCTCGCCCTTGGCCCGTTCCCCGAAACGGGCGGCGAGGTGGACGACGTGGACGCGCAGGCGCTCCCCGCGAGGCGGGGCGACCGTGACCTCCAGGTGACTGCGCAGCATCCCGGCGTGCCGGTGATTGCGATGGCTCACGATGGGCAGCCGGCTCAGCACCGCCAGTCCCAGCGGACCGCCGTCGCTCGGCGATCCCGAGACCGGGGTCATGCCGAGCCGTCCGGCCAGCCTGGCGACCATCCCGTTGTCCTGCACCTCCTGGAGGCAGACGACGTCGGCCGCGCTGCGCGCGAGCACCCCGGCGATCCGCTCCTCGCGGCGCCCCCCGCCGAGCAGGACGTTGTAGGTGAGGATGCGGATGCCCGAGCCCACCCCCGTCTCAGCCTGCGTGCGCACGCCGCCCGACCTCGCGAGCCCTAGACTTGCCACCGATGCGGGAGCGCGACTCTGCCGGGATTCCCGCTCGCCTGGCCCTGGCCGAGGAGTTGCTCCTCCTGGACGGTCTCTCGCGGGCCGGCCGCGCCGCGGCCCTGGTGCTGGCTGGTGCGGTGGCCACCTGCTGGGGGTTCGCCGCTCTCGCGCTCCACGACCAGGCGATCACCGCCCGGGCCGGGGGCGGCTCGCTCACCCCGCTGGCGACCATCTTCGCGGACGGATCGTCCGCGCTCACCGCCTGGCCGGGGTGGCTCGCCGCCGCCGTCCTCTCGCTCAGCGCGACCCGGCTGCGGCGCGGAGCGGTGGAGCCGCCCGCGGGCCGCAGCACCCCGCGCGAGCCGAGCGCGGCGGAGGTCCGCTCCGGGTTGCGCCGGGAGTACGTGGCCGCTCGATTGATCCTGATCGTCGTCGGCGGGGTGGCGCTCGCCGATCTGGCACGGCTGGTGGTCAGCGGGATCGCGGCGCTCGTCGGCGTGGGTGGTGCCGGGGATGCGCTGGCCTGGATGGGAGTCGAGGTCGCCGGGTTGGGTGCCGCCACCGCCGCCCTCACCGTCTGGTTGCTGCGCTTCCGCCGGCAGCTGGAACGCGTCGGGGCGCTCCCCAATCAGATGCGACGCCCGACGACGTAATCGCAGGCCGCCTCCAATGTAGCCCGAGCCGGCGAGGGCGGAAAGACCGCCAGCTCACCGCGCGCATCGCGAGCAAACTCGTGGGCAGCCATCTCGGTGGCGGCAACCGCCCCGCTCCGCCGGACCAGGTCGACCAGATGCTCGTAATCGGGCTCGCCCCGGGGCTGGTGCTCCAGGACGCTCGCCAGCTCGGGCCCGACCACCGGGTCCTGGAAGGCGAGCATGAAGGGGAGGGTCACCGTCCCCTGGCGGAGGTCGGCGCCGACCGGCTTGCCGAGCTCCTCCTCCGTCGCCACGTAGTCGAGCAGGTCGTCGGCGATCTGGAAGGCCATCCCCAGCTTGTGCCCGTATCGCTGCAGCGCGTCGCGCCGCTCCGGAGCGAGCCCGCCGACCACCCCGCCGCAGAAGCAGCAGGTGGCGAGGAGGGTCGCGGTCTTGCGCGCGATCTTGCGGTGATAGTCCTCCAGCGACTGGTGAAAGTCGTCCTTGCTGGTCATCTGGAGCAGCTCGCCCATGCAGATGGTCATGACCGTGTTGCTGATGGC
>JBEKAP010000087.1:0-8657 GCA_050015875.1 Candidatus Dormibacteria bacterium
GTAGGTCGTGGATGCCGAGACGTCCACGGTCCAGGTGGTGCCGTTCTTGGTGGTCAGGGTGATGGTGTCACTGGGAGACGTCGTCAGCGAGGCCACCGTGCCCGACACGGTCGGCCCCGGGGTCGGGAGGTACCCACCCTGGGAACCGAACCCCGATCCGACCCCGGCCCAGGTGGCGGCACCGACCCCGACCGCACCTGCGGTCATCAGCGCGAGCGCGATCCCGGCGCCGGCGACCCCGCGGCCGGCGCGGCGCGGCATGCTCAGATGAAGGCGGAACCACCTTCGTGTCACGTCCAAAGAGCCCACTTTCATCCATCTCTCCCGATACGAGCCTGGCGATCATCCAGTGTCCGGACCCGACCGACATCCCAGGGGGACAAGGCCGATGGCCCAGCGGGCCTGCTGCGTGCCCCAGGCTACTGCAACCGTACCGCGACCCGCTCGTACATCACCGTTACAATCCACGCGAACGCAACTCGTCCGGAGGCTGAGTTGGAGGCCGTCTCCGGGTCTGCGATGATCGGGGACCGGATGAGCGGGACCGGCGACACCTACACCCACGGCCACCATGAGGCGGTTCTCCGCTCCCATCGGTGGCGGACCGCCGAGAACTCGGCGGCCTACCTTCTCCCCCTCCTCCGCCCGGGGATGAGACTCCTCGACGTCGGCTGCGGACCGGGAACGCTGACCGCCGACCTGGCCGCCAGGGTCGCGCCCGGAGAGGTGCTGGCGGTCGATGTCTCCGCGGAGGTGATCGCCGAGGCGGAGGCGCATGCCCGAGAGGTGGGGGCCACGAACATCGTCTTCCAGGCGGGCGACTTTCGCTCCGCCGGGCTGGCCCCTGGGTCCTTCGACGTCGTCCACGCCCACCAGGTGCTCCAGCACCTGCGCGACCCGGTGAGCGCGCTGATCGAGATGCGCCGGCTGGTGCGCCCGGAGGGCGTCGTGGCCGCCCGGGACGGCGATTTCCCCGCCATGGTGTGGTCACCACCGGACCCCCTGCTCGATCGCTGGCTCGAGATCTACCTGGCGGTGACGCGGCGCAACGGTGCCGCGGCGGACGCCGGCCGCCGGCTTCTCCACTGGGCCCGGCAGGCGGGATTCCGTGAGATAGCCTTCTCCACCTCCAACTGGACCTTCGTGACCCCGGGCGACCGCAGCTGGTGGACGGAGACGTGGGCCGAGCGCACGACCTCGTCGACGTTCGGCCACCAGGCGGTCGAGTACGGGATTGCGACCGCAGCGCAGCTCGAGCAGATCGCGGCCGGTTGGCGGGCCTGGGGGGCCCTCCCCGACGCCGTCTTCATCGTGGTCGGAGGCGAGATCCTGGCCCGCGGCTGAGCCGGCTCAGCAGGGTGGTGGAGAGCCCCCTGCGAGGGATGTCGTACGACGCGCGAATCGCCGATGATGGGGCGTCAGGACCGTCGGGGGTTCTCCACCACCTTGCAGGCCTCGAACCGCGTGAGCCGCCGCAGCTGCCGGCCCACCTCCCCCGGCCGCCGGAGGAGCAGCGTTTCGTTGGAGTGCACCGGTGCCGGGTGGGCGAAGGGCAGCCCCCATACCGCCCGCCAGACGGTGACCCCGGCGCGCTGACCAGCCTCGACGTCGAGGGCGCTGTCGCCCACGAACACGGCTTGCGACGGGGGCACCCCGAGCCGGTCGAGGGCCAGCAGCAGCCCCTCGGGGCTGGGCTTGGGCCGGGCGACGTCCTCGAGCCCGATCACGACCGGGAAGTGACGCCTCAGGCCGGTGGCGTCGAGACCTCGCTGGAGCGCGAAGAGCCGGCGCGAGGAGACCACCGCCATCAGCAATCCCTCCCGGTCCAGCCGCTTCAGAAGTGCGGTGATGCCCGGAAACCTGCGGGGCGCCTCCGGCCGCTCGAAGAGGGGCAGGATCGCCGAGCTCCGCCCGGGCCAGGCGAGCTCGATGCGACTCACGAGCGGCTCGCCCTCGTGGCTCCAGAAGGTCCCCGCTCCACTCGCCGCCGAGGGGTCGGCCGCGATCAGCTCTGCGACCGCGGCCTCATCCACGAATCGGCTGGCCACCAGGGTGCCGTCGAAGTCGAAGACAACCGCGTCGACGGCAGGCTGCGGGAGCGAGGTGGGGTTGGCGGCCATGGTGTGGAGCTCCGGGTCGTGACCGGGGAGCGAGACTATCACCGCCGGCCCGGGGGGAGGGGTGGCGAAACCGTCGCGCGGGTGCACGGACCGGCTTCGGCCAGCCGGCCGAGAGTCAGTGGAAGAGCAGCATCGCCGCGCCGACACCGACGATGAGCGGTGCCCCGACGCAGGCCGCGAACATCTGGACCGACTCGGTCTCCCGGGGCCACCACTCGTGGGGAACGGCCCGGTTGATCGGCACGCGCGCCCGGCGGCGCCGCGGCGGTTGGCCGAAGAGCACGGTGAGGGCGAGACAGAAGAGAGAGATGAGGAGGGCGTAGTCGGCGGTGGTGGCGGCCGCGCGGGTCGCCCCCGCACGCCACATCAGCGCCACCACGATGAAGGTCCCAAGGCCGAGAAGCGCGCCCAGGATGGCCCCGCGGAGGGGGCTGGCGAGGCTCAGGCGTGGCTCACGCGGCACGGGCATGACGCCGCTCAGCGTACCACCCGGTACTGATCGAACAGGCGACCGCGGGGGCCAACAAGGCGCAGGCGGGTCCGTCATACCGAAGGGTGTTTCGTGACAATGTGCAACAAAGCTGGAACGTCGGTTGACCGGATCGTTGCAGGCGCATACTCTCAAACCGCACCGCCTCAGAGCGGGGTGCAGTCCCCCACCGATCCCACCCAACGTCCCAGCAGGAAATCCTGATGCCCCCACGCTCTCGGTTCGCCCTGGCAGCGCTCGGCGTGACGGCCATCGCCGCCGCACCCACCGCCGTGATGGCCTCGACCTATGTGGTGAGGCCGGGCGACACCCTGACCGGGATCGCGCTGCGTCACGGCTCCTCGGTCCAGGCCATCGTCGACGCCAACCAGCTGGGCGCCCCGGGCCCGCTCCGGGTGGGCCAGCTGCTCGAGATCCCCGACCCCTCGCGGAGCCTGCCCGGCTATGTCGCGGGGAGCCCGGACCTGGACACCTGCACGGTGACCGCCGGTGAGACCCTCTGGATCATCGCCCGTCGCTACGGGGTCGACCCGACGGCGCTGGCCCGCGCCAACGGGCTGAACGTCAATGCCCTGCTTCCAGCCGGAGCGCAGATCCAGGTCCCCGGCCGCCTGGTGCGGGTCAACGCCCTGCTCACCCACGTCGCCCAGCAGGCGGAGGTGCAGCCGGGACTGGTCAAGGCGGTGGCGTGGATGGAGTCGGGCTGGCGGCAGGACCTTGCGTCCCCCACCGGGGCGGTGGGTCTGATGCAGATCGAGCCGTACACCGGTGAGTGGGTGTCCCAGTTCCTGGCCCACCGGGCGCTCAACCTCCGCACCGCGGAGGACAACGTCACCGCGGGGACCCTCCTCATCGGCCATCTCATCTGGATGCACGGGGGCGACACCGCCCAGGCGCTCGCTGCCTACTACCAGGGAGACGCGAGCATCGCCGAGCACGGGCTCTTCCTCGACACCCAGCAGTACCAGAGCGCGGTCCTCGACCTGATGGCGTCGGACTAGCGGGGTCCGAACTGATACCCAGCTCTCCTGGCTGTTTTCCACAGGTTTTGCACAGGCGCTTGACACGCTCCCACCCGGAGGCAGCCGTCATCCAGCCGGCAGACCCGCGGCTGCCCGGATCTCGGGAACGGGAAGGGAGAGGCAGCGCACACCTCCCCCCGACTTCATGAACTCGCCCATCGGGAGACCCAGGACCCGGTAGCCCGCGGTCCGGAGCGGGGCGGCGAGCCCGCCGATCGCGGTGGACGAGATGACCACGTCGCCGACCGGCATCGCATTGCACGCGAAGCCGGCCGCGATGCCATCGGGAACCTCGATCACCCGCGCGGCGAGCCTCCTCACCCTCTCCCGCGAAGCCGGGGAGAAGGCCGCCGGGGCGAAGAGGACCGTCCGCCGGTCGAGCGGGCAGAAGCAGGTGTCGAGGTGGTAGTAGCGCGGATCGATCAGCTCCAGCTCGACCACGTCGACGCCCAGGGAGCTCGCGACCAGCGCGATCGCGGCCCGGTCGGTGCGGAAACCGTGCCCGCAGACCAGGGTGTCCCCCAGGAAGAGGGCGTCCCCGGCTCCCTCGAAGGAGACGCCTCCGGTATCGGAGACCTCCATCCCGCGCCGGGCGAAGAGCAGCCGCCAGTGCGGCTCCTCGTCCTGCCGCTCGGGGTGGCGGAAGCGGCTGAGCACCACCCGGTCACCGCGGGTCACCCCGGCGTTGGCCGTGAACACCATGTCGGGGAGCCCGGGCACGGGGTCGGCGAGCACCACCTCGACCCCGAGCTCCTCGTAGGTGTCGCGCAGAGCCTCCCATTGCAGGGCGGCCCGCCCGGAGTCGACCGGGCTGGAGACGTGCATCCAGGGATTGATCTCGTAGATCACCCCAAAGTGGGTGGGGGGGCACATCAGAATGGGCATCGCCGATGCCTCGTCGGGACGGGCCGATCGCGCCAGGGCGGGGAACTCCCGTCAACCGTGGGCTGATGATCGCACAGGTACCACCGGGCGGCCGACGTCTGCCGGTCTCTCTGGCATCCACAGAACGTCACGCGTGCAGTGGTGCATCTGCATCCCCCAGGTATGTGCCGGCGGGGAGTTTCGACGCCGGGAGATGGGCTCCAAACTCATGAAAACGCCTTCGTGCATGCGGTATCGAGTGATGTCCACCACCAAGCTGATCTCCACGCGCCTGGCGGTGTGCGCGACCTGCGGGCATGACTCCCGGCTTGTGGTCCTCACCTCCGAGGAGGTCATCAGCCGCTGCTACGCGTGCGGGGATGTGACCCGCACCCCCCAACCGGAAGCACCCGTCTGGTTGACGGTGACGGGCCGGGCTGGGCAGTGCCGAACGGCGGGTGATGGCGCTGCCCCGCCTGAGCTCGAGGCACCCGGCACGCAGCCCCCGAGGGGTCCGGCTGGAGTACCCACCCTCCCGTAGCCGGCGAGGCAGCGCAGTTGGCAGAGCGCATCCGCGCCCACCCCGTCAGCCCGGCGGTGACACGTCCATGGGGAGTGCGGCCAGGACGGTGGGCCGGAAGCCCCGAGCCGGCACCGGCCGGCTGGGCGGCGGCGGTGCCGGATCCCTGCGGATGCACCAGGCCGGGTCGATGTCGTCGCGCAGGGTGACCACCTCGGCACTCCGGAGCCGACCGTCGGCGGCGCGGCCGCGGTGGTCGACGGTGGCGATGAGCGGCGAACGCATCCGACCGCCCGGCGCGGCCCATCGCCAGAGGGTGGAGGTCTCGGCGATCTCGGCCGTCCCGGCTTCGACGAGCCGCGCACCCTGGTACTCGGCCAGCCGGAGCCGGCGATGGCGGGTCGATCCCAGCACGCGATCGGCTCCGGTCACGAGACAGTGGGCCCGGTGCCGCAGGGGGATGCGGAGACGGTCGGGGGAGGCCATCCCCGGGTGGTAGTGGGCGCTCCCGCGGCGGGCCAGGAGCGCGGGGAGCCGGCGCAGCGCCGCAGCCTCCGCAAGCGCCTCCCCCTCGCCGACGACCCAATCCGGCACCTGGATCCTGGGGTCGGGAAGGGCGAGCCCCCGGAGCAGGTCGAGTCGCCGGTCCAGCGGCAGAGCCATGGTCCCCCGCCCGCCCAGGTGGAGGAGGTCGATGGCCAGGTAGACGGCGGGGAGCCTCTGCTGAGTCGCCGCCCCCAGGGCCATCCTCTCCCCCAGGGCGACCAGGTCGGGGCACCCGGACGGGTCGAGGACGGCGACGACGCCGTCGAGCACGACGGTGCGCGGCGCGAGCGGCTCGGCCGCGATCACGATCTCCGGATAGCGGTCGCTGACGTCGGCGAGCGTCTCGCTCTGCAGGCGGATCGCCCCAGGGGAGGCGAAGAGGAGGGTGCGGGCCCCATCCCAGTCGATCGAGAAGCGGAAGTCGGGATCGTCGAACGCGTCGACGCAGGGCACCGAGAACTCGGGGAGGACGCGTCCGGGTAGCGCGGGGGGGACGGGGAGGCGAAGGGGAAGTGCGGCGTCCTCGGTGACGGGGCGCCTGCGCCGATCGACGGTGGGTGGCACCCTGTTCAGGACGCGCGGCGGCGACGGCCGGAGGCAGTGGCCCGTTCCGCCTCGGCCTCGTCGGCGACTGTTTCCCGGCGCTGACGGGACGACGCCTCGACCGAGGCCTTGAGGACGGCCATCAGGTCGGTGATCTGAGCGAGCGGGGGGGATGGGATGGGCTCGAGGGGGCGGTCGTTGAGCTTGGCCTCGACCAGGCCCTGGACGGCGTCTCGATATCCGTCACGATGCCGCGCGGGATCGAAGTTGGCGGCGAGGTTCTCGACGAGCATCACCGCCATCTCCAGCTCCCGAGCGTGGACCTCGACCTCCGCCTCAGGGAGGGCGAGCTGACCCGCGTCACGGATCTCGTCGGGCCAGTGGAGGGTGTTGAGCAGGATCGCCCGCTCATGGAGGGCAAGCCGGCAGAGATGCTCGCGGTCGCGCAGGGCGACCTTGCCGACCGCCACCTTGCCCGTCTTCTCGAGCGCCATCCGGAGCAGCTGGTAGGCCTTGACCCCGACGGCCTCGGGCTCCAGGTAGTAGGCGGCCTTGACGTAGACGCCGGCGTCGATCTCGGAGTCGTCGCAGAACTCCAGGATCTCGATGGTGCGGGTGGAGGCGAGCGGCAGGTTGTCCAGCTCCTCGTCATCGATCCGCACATACTCGTCCTTGCCGACCTCGAAGCCCCGGACGGCGTCGTTCCAGCCGACCTCGCACTCCTCGACCGGGCACCAGCGCTTGCTGCGCAGCGGTGCCCCGTCCCGCGGGCAGAGGAGGCGGAAGGAAACCCCCTTGGACTCGTTGGCGAGGTACATCCGCACCGGGATGGCGACCATCCCGAAGCTGATGGCACCCCGCCACATCGACCTGGGCATCGAACGAGTATATGCGGGCATCCCCGGTCGCGGCGAAAGCGACCAGGGAAATCCCGGCAGCCGATCCCGGCAGCGCGTTGCCGGGAGAGACTGCTCGCTGCCTACCGGTCCCTCACCACTGCTGGCGGGTGGCCGGCGAGCTGCTCATCAGGTCGAGGCCCGGGTCCTCCACCGGTACGAAGGCCGACTCCACCGCGACCCGGCCGGGGCCGATGCAGCGCAGCCAGAGATAGCGGTTGCCCCACGACCGCCAGGAGCGATAGGCACCCGCCGGGTGCTCGAAGTGGAGGTGCATGGAGACGGTGAGGTCCTTGTAGAGGAGCGCCGTGGGCTTGATGAGGATGGTCTCGCCAGGACCGAGGCGCCGGACGAACGCGTTCCCCTTGGCGTGGAGCAGCACCAGCCCGGGAGCCCGAGGGGCGGTGAACCGATCCAGGAACTGGCCCATCGGGTAATGGGTCTCCTGCTCGTTCTGGCCCTTCATCGTGGTGAAGTAGATCCCGCTCATCACCCAGTCGTAGGCGGTCGCGCCGCTAGCGATCAGCATGGTGTGCTCGCGCACCTCGACACCGCTGCCGACCTGGATGGGCAGGGCCACGATCTCGCCGGCCGCGTCGTGGCTGAAGGCGATGTGCCCCTTGCCCGTGGCCTGGACCATCACCAGCGGCATGCCGGCGAGCATCCGGCTCCAGCCGCCCCGGAGCTTCACGGTGTTGACGGCGACTCCGTCGTCTCGGAACAGCAGGGTGTGGTGCATGAAGGTGACGGATTCGCCGCCGTCGAGGGAGACGTCCGCCACCGGGACCACGGTGCCCTCGATCTGGCAGGTCGACTGGCCGAACTGGATCCGGGCCATGTCCTTGACGGCAGGAAGCTGGGTCCAGCCCGAGGTGTCCTGGATGGCCCGGACGTCGACGGGGGCGCCGCAGGAGGGGCAGCTCGTGCCCGGGTTCTGGCTTGCCATCCCGCACCACGGACAGCTGTACGAGCCGGCCGGGGCCGGGGGTTGCGCCGGAGGCTGGCCCATTGCCGGAGGCTGCCCGCCCGGTGGGGACGGCGACGGAGGTGCGAATCCCGGGGGCGGTGCGGCCGGGGGCTGGGGCAGACCCCAGCCCGGCTGCCCGACCGGGGCCCCGGGCGGCGGGCTCCAGCCCTGCTGAACCTGTCCGGGGGGCGCCGGCGTCGCGGAGGTACCCCAGTTCGGGGCACCCTGTCCTGGCGTCGTCGGGTTGGCGGGAGTGCCCCAGTTGGGGGCACCCTGACCGGGAGGTGGCGGCGGCGGGGAGGAGGCCATCTCGCGGCTACTCGCTGGCGTGGTGGACGTACATGGACTGGATGCCGAGGCGCCCCGGCCCGGTCATCCGCACCATGTGCAGCCCCGCCCCGCCGAAGAGTCCGGTGGTGAGCTTCTGGGTCTCGACCGTCATCTGCACCGAGGAGTCCTTGTAGAGGTAGGCGCCGGGCTCGAGCAGGATCGACTGGCCCGCCGCGAGGGTGCGCTCGAAGACGTTGCCGTAGCCGTGGAGGATGAGCAGCCCCGGCTGGCCGGCGGCGATGAAGCGGTCCATGAACATCCCCTGGCCTCCGAAGAGGGCGGTGCGCATGCCCTGGATCCGCGTGTACGAGTACTGCACGGTGTGGGAGGCGAGCAGGAAGGCGTGCTCCCGCGCGTCC
>JBEKAP010000088.1:0-8655 GCA_050015875.1 Candidatus Dormibacteria bacterium
TGCCCGCCGCACCCCCGGCAGGAGCCTTCTCACCGGCGGTGGCCGCGGCGCCCCCACCGCTCGTGTCGCCCGTCTTCCCGTTCGCCGAGCCCTTGTCACCACTGGCCGGCGGGGTGCCTCCCGCCGGGCCCCCTCCATTGACCGACGCCGTGGACGCCCGCCGCGAATCGGTCTTGTAGAAGCCACTTCCCTTGAAGACGATCCCGGCCGGGAAGAAGACGCGCCGGCTGGCGGCTCCGCAGCGTGGGCAGTCGGCGCCGGAGGCGTCCGACATCCGCTGGAAGACCTCGAACTCGGTGTCGCAGCTGGGGCAGTGGTAACCGTAGGTGGGCACAGGGACTCTCGGGTGGACCTGGTCAGCTCATACCCGGGGTGGCCGTGCGCCAAACCCGGGGCGCGTCAATTCTCCCAGGGAGGAGGCAGCGCACGCAGCCGGGACCCATCCACCCGCCGCGACGGAAGCTCTCCCGCGGCGATCCGGCGGGCCATCTCGGTGGCCGGGACGTCGACGTGGACGCGACGCCTCTCGTCGCGGAGCAGCCGCCGGAGCGCGATCGCGACGATCTCGCTCCGGGAGAGGGGGGATACCTGGGTGTGCTGGTTGAGCGCCTCGATCAGGTCGTCGTCCAGGTAGAAGCTGACCCGCCGTCCCATGGCCGCATCGTAGCGCCTTGTCCGCGCCGGGACGACGGCCCGTACCCGCTCGCCCACCCGGGGTCACCCCGCCTCGTTCCGACCCCGCCAGCCGAGAGCTCGAAGCCCTGCCTCGTCCAGCTCCTCCAGGGAGCTCAGGATCAGCTGCGCCTCCCGGTAGCTCGGGTCCCCCGCGAGGTGCGGGTCGGGGACGGCGATGCAGGGCATCCCGGCGGCCCGGGCGGCGAGCACCCCGTTGGGGGAGTCCTCGATCGCCAGGCAGGCGGCGGGGCTCAGTCCCAGGCGGCGGGCGGCGGTGCGGTAGACGTCGCCGGCCGGTTTGCCCCGCAGCTCGTCGTCCGCGGAGCAGCGGATCTCGATCGATGCGAGCCCCAGCCGGTCGCAGACCGCGTCGATGAGGCGGTGGGAGGAGGAGGAGGCGATGGCGACCTCGAGACCAAGCCGGCGGAGCAGGGCGATGGTTGGACGGACTCCCTCCATCGGCTCGCCGTGGGTGCGGACGTGATCGACCATCCGGTCGATCACCCGTTCGGCGATGGCCTCATCGCCGGGCTCTCCCGTCTCGGCCCCCGGCCAGGGACGCACGCGCCGCCAGTGGGCGACCAGCTCGACGATGCGCCGGCCCATGGTCGCGAGCATGTCGTCCTCGCTGAGCTGGATGCCCAGCTCTCCGAAGACGGCCCTCTCGGCGGCGCGCCAGGCGGGTTCGGTGTCGATGAGGAGCCCGTCCATGTCGAGGACCACGGCCAGGATGGCGGCAGCGGCGGCATCGCTCATGGTTCACGACTTTGCCAGGTCGGCGGCCAGGTCGGCGCTGCCTGCGGTCCCGTCTGCCGGCCGGATCCCACGCGTGGCGCCGCTATCCTTCGCGCATGGATCCGGGCAGGGTGCTGGCGTTCGCGGGGGTGGCCCTGCTGGTCATCCTCTTCCCCGGCCCGAGCGTGCTCTTCATCGTCAGCCGGTCGCTCTCGCTCGGGCGGCGTCCCGCGCTGGTCACGGTGGTGGGCAACCAGCTCGGCGAGTTTGCCCAGGTGTGTGCCGTCGCCCTGGGCATCGGGGCGCTGGTCGCCGCCTCGGCCACGGTCTTCACCGTCATCAAGCTGATCGGCGCGGCCTACCTCGTGTACCTCGGGGTCCAGACGATCCAGACCCGGCACGTTGCGTCCGATCCCGGGGCCGGCAGTACGGCGGTGCCTCGGCGACGGGTCTTCTGGCAGGCCTTCGTGGTCGGCGTCAGCAACCCCAAGACGACGGTCTTCTTCGCCGCGGTCCTCCCCCAGTTCGCCGATCCGCGCCTCGGTCACCTCCCGCTCCAGCTCCTGGTGCTCGGCCTGGTCTGGGCGGCCATCGCGTTGATCTCCGACACCGCATGGGCGCTCGCCGCCGGCACCGCCCGCGGCTGGCTGGCCGGCTCGCGAGCCCGCCTCGGCCGGATCCGTGGGGGCAGCGGGGTGGTGATGATCGGTCTGGGGGTGGCCCTGGCCGTCTCCGGGCGCCCGGCCTCGAGCTGACCAGCGACCTCAGTCGGCGGTCCGGCGGCGGAAGAGGTACACGGCGAGGGGGACGCAGATCGCGAGCAGCGCCGCCGACCAGAGCAGCGCCGCCGCCACCGGGTGCTGCATCGGCCAGTCCTGGATAAGAGCCGACGGGTTCGGATTGCCGAAGAGCTGGCGGCAGGCCGAGGTGACGGCGCTGACCGGGTTCCAGTCGGCGATCACGCGCAGCCAGGCCGGCATCCCCTGGGTCGGCACCATCGCATTGGAGACGAAGGCGAGGGGGAAGAGGACGATGAACCCGATCGACATCGCCGCCTCGATGTTCCTTGCCACGATGCCGACGCAGCCGAAGGTCCAGCAGATGGCGTAGGTGAAGAGGAGCGCGATCCCGAGGCCGGCCGCGACCGAGACGACGCCGGTGCTCGGCCGCCAGCCCACCGCGAGACCGGCGAGGACGACGATGGTGGTGCAGACGGCCGCCGAGAGGAGGTCCGTCACCGACCGGGCGATGAGGATCGACGGCCGCCACATGGGCAGCGCCCGGAGGCGGTCGATGAGGCCGGTGTTGAGGTCGGTGCTGAGCCCCACCGCCGTCCCGTTGGACGAGGTGATGAGGTTCATGGCCAGCAGCCCTGCCAGCGCGAAGTCGGTGTAGCTGCCTCCCGGGATGGGGATGCCGGAGCCGAACACGAAGATGAAGAGGAAGGTGAAGAGGATCGGCTGGAGGGTCACGTCGGAGAGCTGCATCGGCTCGCGGAGGATGTGGATCAGGTTGCGCCGGACCAGGACCAGGATCTCCCGGAGCCGCTGTCCGAGCCGGGAGGGCCGCGCGTCGTCGATGGCGATGGTGCGGACGCTCATGCTGTTGCGATCTCCCGTTCGTTGGCGGATTCCTCGTCGGCCGTCTCCCGCCCGGTGAGGGCGAGGAAGACGTCGTCGAGAGAGGGCTGGTGCACCTGCACGTCGTCGACCAGGATGCCGGCGCGGTCGAGGGCCCGGACCGCCGCGGTGGCGATGCCCTCTCGATTGAGGACGGCGGCGCGGAGGCGCCGTCCGTCGTGGCTGACGTGGGCCTCACCCTCGAGCAGGGGCTGGAGCGCCAGGACGGCCTCCGGCCGGGGCGCGCTCAGGGTCACCTCGAGCCGCGCCGACCCCGTCTCCGCCTTCAGCTGCTGGGGCGTGCCGCTGGCGATGACGCGTCCGTGGTCGAAGACCGCGATCGAGTCGGCGAGGTGGTCGGCCTCGTCGAGGTACTGGGTGGTGAGCAGCACCGTGCAGCCGTCTCCGACCATCCCCCGGATCACCTCCCAGACCCCGAGCCGGCTGGCCGGGTCGAGACCGGTGGTCGGCTCGTCGAGGAAGAGGACGGGCGGCGTCATGATCATGCTGGCGGCGAGGTCGAGGCGCCGGCGCATGCCGCCCGAATACCCCTTGGTCTGGCGGTCGGCGGCGTCGCTCAGCTCCAGCCGCTCCAGCAGGTCGGTGGCCCGCCGGCGCGCCGCGGAGCGCCGCAGCCCGCTCAGCTGGCCGACCATCTCGAGGTTCTGCCTGCCGGTGAGCAGCTCGTCGAGGGTGGTCGACTGGGCGGCCACCCCGATCCGCCGCCGGACCTCGGCGGGCTGGGCGGTGACATCGAAGCCCGCGACCGACGCGCGCCCCTCGTCAGGATGGCTCAGGGTGGTCAGGATGCGGATCGCGGTCGTCTTGCCGGCGCCGTTGGGCCCCAGCACGCCGAGGATCGCGCCCGCCGGGACGGAGAGGTCGACACCGGCCAGGGCGACGGTCGCGCCGTAGCGCTTGACCAGTCCCTCGGCCTCGATCATGGCTCTGATGGGCATGTCAGACCTCCCGAGTCCGTCGGGGCCCGGTGGGGCCGGCCGCGATTGTGGTTTCGTACACGTTGGGGACCTTCACTGAGGTTGGGTGGCGATATGACAACGATATATCGTGATAGCTCTAAAAGCAAGCCTCCCGGCGTCGGGTGCGGGCTGGCGGATCGGCCGGGCTGCGGCGGGACGGCTATACTTACTAACCGCATGGTAAGTGAATTGCTTACCGACCGTCAAGTAAACAAATCATGACGGCCGGCGGGCGGGCCGATGGCTCCGGGACCCGCGATCGCATCCTGGCGATCGCCCTGGACCTCTTCGTCGAGCAGGGCTACGAGGAGACGTCGCTCCGGGAGATCGCCGAGCGGGTGGGAGTGACCAAGGCCGCCCTCTACTACCACTTCCACTCCAAGGACGAGATCCTCCTGACCCTGCATCAGCCGGTGCACGAGCTGATGAAGAGTGCGATGGCCCGCCTCGAGAATCCCGCGTCGGGCGCCGGGATGTGGATGACCTTCCTGGACTGGCTCATCGACCAGGTGGCGGCCAACAGCCGGCTGCTCCTGATGTACCAGCGCAACGCGGCCGCCCTGGGTGAGGTGCACCGGAAGGACCATCGCGCCCCGGAGATGGAACCCGAGCAGATCTTCCTCGGCAAGCTCCGCGACCCGGCCCTCAGCCTCGACGACCGCGTGCGGATGGCCGGCTCGCTCGCAGTGATCGTGGCGGGCGCCGCGCTGGCGATGCAGCCGGGGGGCCGGGTCGTGGATCCGGCGGAGCTCGCCGACGTCCTCCGCCACGCGGTGCGCGACCTGCTGCGGGTGGGTCCTCCTCCCCCTCCACCCCCTCCTCCACCACCCCCTCCGGCGTAGGAGCGGATCGCCGCCGATGCCGACCGCCGATGCCAACGGCATCCGCATCCACTACGAGGTGCACGGCGAGGGCCGACCGCTGCTCCTCATTCTCGGCCTGAGCTCGGACATCTCCGAGCTCGGCAAGCCCCTGATCGATCGGTTCTCCCCTCGCCTGAAGGTCATCGCCTTCGACAATCGGGGCGCCGGGCGCTCCGACAAACCCGACGCCCCCTATTCCATCGAGCTGATGGCAGCCGACGCCCTGGCCGTGATGGACGCCGCGGGGATCGCCCGCGCCGGGGTGCTGGGGATCTCCCTCGGGGGTCGCATCGCCCTCGAGCTCGCCCTCTCCCACCCCGAGCGTGTCGAGAAGCTGATCCTCGTCTCCACCTCGACCCGGGTCATCCCGAGCTGGCGGCGCCGGCATCTCTACCCGTTCCTCTCCGGACTGCCGCTTCTCCGGGGCCGTTACCCGCAGCCGCGCTACGCCTTCGTCCGCCAGATGGAGGCCTCCTCCGGGTACGACGCCGGCCCGCGTCTCCACCAGCTGAGCATGCCCACCGCGGTGCTGCATGGGCGCAGCGACCGGGCTGCGCCGCTCGCCCTGGCGGAGGAGCTGCATCATGGCATCCCCGGGTCGCTGCTCCTGACCTTCCGGGGCGGTCACCTCTTCTTCCTGATCCGGGACCGGGAGCGCTTCGTCGCCGCCGTGACGGACTTCCTGGGGCACGCTTGATGGCGGCGCCCGAACGGATCGATCTCGGCGATGGGCTGGTGCTCCGGCGCCTGCGGCCGGCCGATGCCGAGGCGCTGACGCGGGCGATCGTGAGCCGGCTCAGAGAGTGGAGATGACCAGTCCGGTGGGGACCTTCGGAAAGAAGTAGGTCGACTTCTGGGGCATGTTCTCTCTCGCGTCGGCCACCGCCATCACCTCATGGCTGGTGCAGGGGGAGACGAGGAAGGCGAGCGCGGCCCGCCCGTCCCCCACCGCCCGGACGGCGTCGGCAGGGTTGCGGGTGTAGTCGAGCGCGCTCTCTCGCAGCTCGACCTCGCCGATGCCGCAGCCGCTGATCACCTCGGACTGCAGCACCGAGACGTCCAGGGCGTCGCGGCAAGAGCCCGTCTGGCGACGGGGCCGGCGCAGCACCGCGGCCCCGTCGGGCGCCACCAGCACGTAGGCGTGCTCCGCCGCCCTCCGCTCCCCCAACCGGGCCAGGGAGGCCAGAGGGTCGGCCACCGGCTCCAGCTCCCAATCACCGCCCAGCCGGACGAGCAGCTCCTCGCGGCCGACCGGCAGGCCGGGGCCCGGGCGGACCAGGCGGTGGATGGGGAGGACGACCAGGGCCGGGTCATCGGCAGCGCTCGCGTAGACGAGAGCGAACTGGCTGTCCGCCTGGGCGCCGTCCCCGGCGTCCCGCCTCTCGGCCGCGTATGCCGCCATGGTCTCGAAGCGGTGGTGGCCGTCGGCGATGTAGAGGGTGGCCGGGTCGAGCAGCGAGCCGATCTCGGCCAGATCCCGCGCGTCGCTCACCTGCCAGACCAGGACCTTCTCCGTCCCCATCTCGCCGTCGAAGCGGCCTCCCAGCAGCGCCCGCCCCCGAGCGATCTCCGTGAGCCTCGCCCCGAGCCCGGGCGCCCCGTCCCAGAGCAGCCAGGCCGGGGATGTCTGAGCGTGCGTGGTCCGCAGCAGGGTGAGCCGGTCCTCCTTGGGCCCGCGCAGGGTCAGCTCGTGGGGCCGGACCTCGGAGCGGTCCCAGGGAAGGGCCGGAACCCTGCCGATCAGCCCGAGACGGCGCCGCGGGGTGCCGTCGGGGGCCTCGAACTCGTGGGCGACCAGGTAGAGGCCGGGCCGCTCGTCCCGAACCAGGATGCCCAGCTCCAGCCAGCTCTGGAGATGCGCGGCCGCCCGGGTGTAGACGTCGCTACGTCCGGCGACATCGTCGGGGTACGGGAGCCCGAAGTCGATGCGCACCACGTTGCGCAGATCGCGGCCGTACAGCTCCATCCGCCGCTCCGGGCTGATCACATCGTAGGGTGGCGCCAGGGCGCCCCCCAGCCCGACGTGCTCAGGGTTGTACCGGACTCCCCGAAGGGGGTGGAGACAGGCCAACTGGGGGCCTTCCGGCTAGAGGGTGACGACCCGGAGCGACTCCAGATCGGCCACGGCTTGAAGGGCGAGCTGCAGCTCCGGGCCCACCGGGTCGTCGACCTGGATCAGCATCACCGCGCGACCGCGCGGGCGGTCGCGGCCCAGCTCGATGCCCGCGATGTTGATGTCGTTGCTGGCCAGAAGTCCGGAGACCTTGGCCACGACCCCCGGCCGGTCGTTGTGCTGGACCACCAGGAAGAGGCCGGTGGGGTCCATGTCGACCCGGAAGTCGTCGATCCGGGTGATCCGGGGCTGGCCCTCGAACTGGGTGCCCACAAGGGTGAGCCGGGTCTCGCCGATGACCTCCACGAGCAGCGCGTCGGCGTGGTCGAGGTCGCGGGTCGTGGTGCGCTCCTCGACGGCGACCCCGTGGTCCTTGGCGACCAGCTTGGCGTTGATGGCGTTGACCCGGGTCTCGGTGAAGTGGCTGAAGAGACCGCGCAGCACCTCGGCCGTGAGCGGGCTCGGCTCGACCTTGCTCAGCTCGCCCGCGTAGCTGCAGACCACCCGGCTCACCTTCTCGCCGGCGAGCTGGGCCGCCAGCGACCCCATCTTCTCGGCCAGGACGAGATAGGGCTGGAGGCGGGCCATCTCCTCCGGCTTGATGGCCGGCAGGTTGACCGCGTAGCGCGGGCCCACTCCCGCCAGGTACTGGACGATCTGGTCGGCGACGTCGGTCGCGACGTTCACCTGGGCCTCGGTGGTGCTGGCACCGAGGTGGGGGGTGAGCACCAGCTCTGGCACCGCGAGCAGCGGGTTCTCGGGGAGTGCCGGCTCCTTGGTGAAGACGTCGATGGCCGCACCGCCGATGTGCCCCGCGCGGACGGCGTCGGCCAGCGCCCGCTCGTCGATGATGCCGCCGCGGGCGACGTTGATCAGGCGGGCGCCCTTCTTCATCCGGGCCAGCTCCGCAGCCCCGATCACGCCTCGGGTCTTGTCGGTCAGAGGGACGTGGACACTCAGGAAATCCGACTGGGTCAGGAGGGTCTCGAAGTCGACCAGCTCGGCCCCCGACTGCTCGGCCCGCTCGGGTGTCACCAGTGGGTCGTCCGCGATCACCCGCATCTGCAGCCCCTGGGAGGCGATCCGCGCCACCTCGAACCCGATCTTGCCGAGCCCGAGCAGGCCCAGGGTCTTCTCCCGCAGCTCCGTTCCCACGAATGCCTTGCGGTCCCAGCGGCCCGCATGCATGGACGCGTCAGCGCGCGAGATGTTGCGCGCCATGGCGAGCATCATCCCGACCGTGTGCTCGGCCGCGGCGATGGTGTTGCCGGTCGGAGCGTTCAGGACCAGCACCCCGTGCCGCGTCGCGGCATCGAGATCGATGTTGTCGACCCCGACCCCGGCTCGTCCGACCACCCGGAGCCGTGGCGCCGCCTCGAACACCTCCGCGGTCACCTTGGTCTCGCTGCGGACCACCAGAGCGTCCATGTCGGCGATCCGGGTCTTCAGCTCCTCCAGGGACAGTCCGGTCGCGACCACGACCTCACCGGCAGCCCGAAGCCGCTCCACCCCATCGTCGGCGATGGGATCGGCGACCAGGATTCGATTGCCGGAATCCGCGCCGGAGCGTCCTGCGGCTGCCCCCGTCGTGGCCGCGACGGCCATCAGCGCACTCCCGCTGGCTCAGCGCTCGCGACTCCCTCGCGGGCGATCGCCTGGGCGGCGGGAAC
>JBEKAP010000089.1:0-16442 GCA_050015875.1 Candidatus Dormibacteria bacterium
GGGCGGTCGCCAGCCGGGCCCGCAGGCGCGGCTCCGCCGCTCCGGCGAACCGCGCCACCAGGTCGTCGTAGACGGCGATGACCTCGCCGGGATGCCCGATGCGGGGACGAACATTCAGGGTGTCGACGAGGGCGTTGTCGACCCACTCGATCTCCTCGGGGTCCTCGGGGAGGTCGAGCCGGCCGAGGCTCTCGGCCTTGGTGAGCAGAGCCCATGCCACCGCGTCGCGCAGCTCCGGTTCGCGAGCGTCGCCGAACTGCTCCACCATCTGGTCGCAGACCACCATGGTCTCAGCGGGGCGGTCGAGCCTCTGCAGGGTGACCAGCTGGTTGGTGAGAGTCTGGGACAGCAGCCTGCGCAGAGCGGGCTCGCGGGTGCCGGCCAGCCGCCCTGCCGCCACTCCGTACGCCGCGACCGCCGCGTCGGCGTCCTCGAGCATCTCGCCGAGGACGACACCCTTGTGGAGGAGCGCCTTGGCCACCAGCTCCCGCACCGTCGAGTCCGCGGAGTCACCGAACCGCTCCGCCATCTCGTCGCAGGCGGCGATCGCCTCGTGCTCGCGATCGATCCGGCTGAGGATGCCCGCTCTCTGGAAGACGGCTACCGCCACGGCCCTGCGCGTCTCGGGCTCGATGGCATCGCCGAAACGCTCCACCACCTCGCCGAAGACCTCCAGGGCGTCCTCGGGACGATCCCGGTCGTCGAGGTCGCCGGCCCTCGCGAGAAGCGCCCGGGCCGTTTCCGCAGCTGCCTGAGGAGGCGCCCCCTCGGGCTCCTGCGGCGGTGGTCCTTCGCGGTCGGGCATGACGTCTTCCCCTGTGATCCGGTCAGATCGGGGGGATGCCGAGCCGGAAGCGGGCGCGCGCCCTCTCCACCAGACCCCGCTCCACCGCCTGCTGCACCGCCAGTATGGCGGACCCGCCACACCGCTCGACGAGGCTATCGCAGGTGGCGATGACCGCCTGGGGACGGGCGAGCTCCTGCAGGGTGATCGCCTTGTCGACAAGGGCGCCGGCCACCCGCTCCTGGAGCGGCTTCTCGCGACGCCCACCGGGTCGGCCGAGGGCGACCACGCAGCCGACCAGGGCCCTGGTCAGCGGTTCGCGCGCGGCCGGCTCCATGGCGTCCCCGAAGGGCGCGAGCGCCTGCCGGTGGACGGAGATCTCGTCGGCGACGCGCTGGAGCTGACCGAGGGTGATCCCCGTGTCGACCAGCGCCTTGGTCATCGCCACCCGCAGGGCCGGGTGGCGGCCACCGCCGAAGCGCTCGACCAGCTGGTCGTAGACGGCGATCTGGTCCGCCGAGCGGCCCATCCGGCTGAGGCTGACCGCCTTGTAGAAGAGGGCCATGGCGACCTTCCCGCGAACGGCCGGCTCAGCGGCACGGCCGAAACGCGCCACCACGTGGTCGCAGGCCGCGATGGCCTCCTCGAGACGCCCGAGCGCCCCGAGCAGCGCGCCCCTTCTGACCAGAGCCATCACCTCGGCGGATGGCGGCGCGGGGGCCCGAGCGAAGCGCGCGATCACCTCCTCCCAGGCGGCCAGCTCCTCGGCATTGCGCTCGAGCTGTCGGAGCACCTCCGCCTTGTTGCAGAGCGCCATGACCACCAGTTCGCGCAGATTGAGCTCGGTGGTGTCCCCGAAACGCGCGACCACCTCGTCGAAGGCGCCGATCGCCTCGAGGGGGCGGCCCACGGCGCGGAGGCGGAGCGTCTCCGCCTTGCCGATGAGAGCCTGGGCGACGCGCAGGCGGAGGACCGGATCCGCGGAGTCGCCAAAGCGGGCGACCATCTGCTCATGGGCGGCCATCTCCTCCTCGTGACGCCCGAGCCGATCGAGGTCGTCCGCCTTGCCGGCCACGACGTCGGCCACCATGGTCTGCAGCGAAGCCTCCGGCGCGTCCCCGAACCGCGCGATCACCTCGTCGTACGCACCGAGGTGCTCGGCCGTGCGCTCGAGCGCGCGGAGCGTGATCGCCTTGTTGACCAGCGCCCTGATCACCTGCTGGCGGACCGCCGGCTCGGAGGCGTTTCCGAAGCGCTCCACCACCCGGTCGCAGACGGCGATCTCCTCCAGCGGGCGGCCGAGGGTGCCAAGGGCGATCGCCTCGCGCACCAGGGACATCGCCACCGTCTCGCGAAGCGTCGGCTCGACAGCGTCGCCGAAGCGCTCCACCATCTCCTCGCAGACCGCGACCTCCTCCTCCTCGCGATGGAACCAGTGCAGGCAGACGGCCTTCTCGTGCAGTGCCTGGGCCAGCAGCTCCCGAAGCAGAGGCGTGCCCCCATCCCCGATGCGCTCGATCACCTGGTCGCAGCCGGCGAGCGCGTCCTGCATGCGGCCGAGCCTGTCCAGAGCGACCACCCTGCTGACCAGGGCGCGTCCCACCACCTCGCGCACGTCCGGTTGCGGGACGTCACCGAAGCGCGCCACCACCTCGTCGTAGGTCGCGAGCTCCTCCGCGACCTGGCCCCTCTGGCCCCAGATCCGCCCGAGGTGGAGGAGCTCCAGCGCCGCCTGGGCGTGCTGAGCCGGCGGGACCGCGTCACCGTCGCGGTCGGGCGGCGGACCTTCCCGGTTGGGCACAGCCTCTTCCCCTGATGCCCCGACGATGCGCGGCGGATGTTACCGAACGCGCCGGTCGGGGCGAGGCCAGTGGCTCAGGTCAGATCAGCGCGAGCAGACCGGCCACTCTCCGGATTCGCCGCTCGCGAACATGGTCGCGGCGATCTGCGCCTGCTGGGTCGGGTCCCAGATGTCGGTGCCGCCGTGGGCCGCGAACGTCGAGGGAAGGAATTGGAAGAGCCCCTCGTATGGTCCCGCCCCGTTGTAGGCGTTGGGATTGAGACCGGACTCGCACGCGGCTGTCGAGATCAACCACGACGGGCTCACCCCTGCCGCCTGCGCAGCCGCGGTGATGATCGCCTCGACATCTCCGCCCGACGAGCTGCTGCCCGTCGATACCGGAGCGGGCGCGGGCGCCCGGACCACCGGAACCGGCCTCGGGGTCGGAGGTGCAGTCGGAGCTATGCGGACGATCAGGACGGGCAGCGGCGAGGGGACCACCGCAGTCGCCCGGAAGGTCGATGCGGGGCTGGGCGTCGGGGTGGCGGACGGCGACGGCGCCGAGATGGGAGATGCCGAGGAGGACGCCACCGCCGCCGACGCAGAGGCCAGGTCGCGCGCCACCTGGAAGGCGTCGAGGTGGGCATTCGACGGCTCCGCTGCCGGCTGTATCGCAGTGAGCACGATCAGAGCGGTCAGCGCGACGCCCATGAGAGCGGCGCAGCAAGCCCGCACACGAGCGCGGTTGATGAGATGACGCACGAGGTGCAACCTCCGGCTGTCGGTGCCTCATGCCACGCCCGGCTCAATCGCTCGGTCAAGGGCAGGTGGACGGTGCACCTGGGCTTCAGTTCCGCCGGAACAAGGGCCGGTGGGCCGCGAACCGGCGAGAGATCTGGCTCTCACCGTTGCTCCCTTGTGGATCGGGACGATCCGCGACCAGGGCACCCTACCACGTGGCCGTCCGGCGGCGCAACCCTCGTGACATCCTCGAATACGAAATGCGCGATTCGCCGATCGAGGCGGCCCGCGGCTCTATCCGACGGTTCGTGTCAATCTTGTCACCCCGCGTCGCGATCGCCGCGGGTGGGTCGCATTCGACCGTCCGGCACACGCTTCTCGGCTCGCGCCATCACTCCGTGGCAGCGTCCAGCCGGGCACGCGAAGCAGCGTCGAGCCGAGCACGCGCAGCAGCACGATTCTCCTGCGCGGCGGCCACCATCCGGCGCAGTGACGGTTCTGCGGCGTCGCCGAATCGCTCGATCAGCTCGCCGTACACGCGAATCGCCGTCCAGGGATCATCGAGCTGCTCGAAGGCGTCCGCCTTGATGAAGAGGTCCTCCGCCGATCGCGGCTCCTCCTCGACCCTCTCCCCGCCTCCCTGCTCCGCCCAGGTCAGCAGCGCACGCGCGGTCTCCCACACATCAGCGGTGATCTCACCGAGCGTGGGCTGCGTCGCCATGCGCTCCAGGTCCGGCCGGAGCAGCAGGATACCGTCGGCCTCCCAGGCGTCCACCACCGATCCCAGCACCCAGTACTTCCAGACGTCGTCGTCGCTGCGCAGCACGGCGCGGACGTGGTGCAGCAGAGCGTCGACCGGGCCGATGCTCTCGAGGAATGGGACGAGGACACCGGCGACCGGCCAGTTGAGATCCTGAAGCCACTCCAGCAGCTCGCCGAGGATCGGCTCGACCGCGGGATAACCGGCGCGCACCGCCGCCTCCGCTCGCGGGATGTCGCCCTTGTCCCGCGGTATCAGGTCGTTCGGATCCATCAGCCGCGCCCTCTCCGCATCCCCTTGGCCGCGTCCCCCCGGCGCGGTGGTTCGAGGCCCGCATCGCGGCCGGTCAACCGGCGCAGGATGGGCTCGCAGTCGCCCAGCTCCACGCCGATCCAGTGCCGGTGCATCCGCTCGGCGACGGCATAGGTGGTCCCGGAACCACCGAACGGGTCCAGCACCAGGTCGCCGGGCTCCGACGCGATCTCGAGGATGCGCTCGAGCAGTTTCTCGGAGAGCTCGTTGGCGGACCTCCGCTTGGTGGTCCGATGGCGCACCGGAGGGATGTCGCACCAGACGTCGGAGAGATTGAGGCCGTCGGGATGCAGCTTGTCGCGGTGCCCGCCGTAGTCCTTGATGTCACCGCCGCAGTGCCGGCACACCGGCACCGGGACGCGCGGGCGCGTGAAGCGGGCCGGCCTTCCCTTCGAGTAGTAGAGCAGGCTGTAGTGTGCGGGATAGAGGCGCCCCGAGATCGGCAGGCTGTACGTGATGTCGATGGCGATCCAGTGGCGAAAGAGCAGCCCGGCCTGGTTGAGCGTGTGCCCCGCCTCGACGTTCCAGCGCGGGAGATGGAAGACGAAGAGTGAGCCACCCGGCTTCAGCAGGCGCACACCCTCCAGCAGCCAGGCGCGCATCCAGGCGAGGTACTCCTCCGTCCCCATCTGGTCCGTGACACCGTCCCCGTAGTCCTTGGCCAGGTTGAAGGGGGGATCCGCGAACCACAGATCCACGGATTGGCCGTCCAGGGCGGCCATCAGCTCCAGGCAGTCGCCGCGATAGAGAGTGCCGAGGTCCGTGGTCAGCACCCGAGCCCGGTCGAGGACGCCTCGCGAGCCGGGACCGACACCCGATTCGGAAGCCCATCTCTCGACCGCGGTGAGGTCAGCCGTACTCGTTGCCGATCGCCTCGACGACCGTCTCCACGGCCTCGACGAAGGCCGGCGAGGCCACGTCGATGCCGGCACAGGCGCAGGCGAGGATCATCCGCTCGACACCGATAAGGGCGCCCTTCTCCTCCCCCTCCAGCTCGGGGTCGTCGGACAGCTCACTCAGGAGAGCGCCGCCCTGGTAGGCACCCGGATGGTTGGGATCGGGGGGCCCCAACTCCACCGAGATCCCGTAGCACGGCATGTCGATCCTCATCGCCTCAGCTCCTGCGCTCGACGGCTTGGCCGGTGGTGCCGGCGGCGGAAGTATGGCCGACGCCCGGGCCGGCACGCCAGCGGCGGCACGGGGGGCGGGCGCGGCCGGCCCCCATACTGGCGGCGTGGTGCGAGTGGCCAGAAGGCGCGGCGGGTCGATCCTCGTCTGGGCGGCGCTCCTCGTGCTCACCGGCTGTGCGGCCACGGTCCCAGCGCTCTCATCCAGTGGCCCGGCCAGCGCCGCCGCGGTCACTGGCACCCCGTCTCCGAGCGGCGGGCTCGCGTCCGCCGTGCTCACCCCCACCGCGACTCCCGAAGGCGGCGACACCCTGACCGTCGAGCCCGACCAGGGGATGGGTCCCGTCTACCAGGCGATCGACGGCGCCCGCCACTCCATCGACCTCGTGATGTACGAGCTGGAGGACACCACCGCGGTCAATGATCTGATCCAGGCGAAGGACCGCGGCGTCTCGGTCCGCGTGATCCTCGATCAGGCCTACGCCAAGAGCCAGAATGGGAGCGCGTACGCGGCGCTCACCGGGCAGGGCGTCGATGTCCACTGGTCGTCGACCCAGGTGGACATCACCCATCAGAAGACTCTCATCGTCGACCAGGACGAGGCCCTCGTGATGACCGGCAATCTGACCTCGCAGTACTACGCCTCCACCCGGGACTTCATCCTCACCGACACCGACGCACGCGACGTGGCGGCGATCGAGGCGGTGTTCGGCGCCGACTTCGCCAACACCGCGGTCCAGCCATCCCCGGGCGACGACCTGGTCTGGAGCCCTGGTTCGGCGGCGGCCCTGGTGACCCTCATCCAGAGCGCCAAGGCTGAGCTGCTCGTCGAGAACGAGGAGATGTCCAGCTCTCAGATCGTCGGAGCCCTGGAGGCGGCGGCGCAGCGCGGCGTCGACGTGCAGGTCTGCATGACGGATTCGTCGTCCTGGAGCAGCGAGTTCGCCGACCTCATCCACGCCGGCGTCAGGGTCTTCACCTACTCGCCGGACGCCGCTCTGTACATTCATGCCAAGGCCATCGTCGCCGACCCGGGGACCGGCTCCGTTCGCTGGTTCCTCGGCTCGGAGAACTTCTCGTCGACGTCTCTCGACCTCAACCGGGAGGTGGGAGTCGAGCTGGACGGCGCCGCCATCGGCAGCCGGCTCGCCTCCGTGATCGACGCGGACATCGCGGGCGCCAGCCCGTGGTCGGGCTCCTGATGACCACGCGTCACGACGTGAGCGCGGTCCCGCTCCAGGGCGGATACGTCGCCAGACGCTGCCCGGTGCGCGCCCAGAACGACGCGCTCCTTCCCCCCGAGCCGGAGGTGCCCGACCCCTTTGCGGAACGCATCATCGCCCGCGGCATCGCCTTCCAGGCAGAGATCGTCGCCGAGATCCTCCGGCTGCACCCGAAGGCCGTGAGCGTCGAGGGACCGGATGGCAAGGCGCGAGCTGCGGTCAGCCGGGCCGCGCTGGCCACCGCGGCCTCCCCGATCGTCTCCGCCTCGCTGCCGGAGGACGCGGCCGGCCGGCGGGTGGGGACGCCCGACCTGCTGGTCGCGGCCGCCGCCGGCGGCTACCGTGCGGTCGACATCAAATCGCATCAGACCCTGGAGGTCTCCGAGGCGCGGGGCACCGAGTTCCCGGGGCTCCGCGCGGCGCTCGACTCGCTGACCCTGGAGACGGCCGTCTCGGATCCGGAGCTGGCGGCGCGGCGGCACGAGGGCGACGTGCTCCAGCTCGCCCACTACCAGCGGATGCTGGAGGCTGCCGGCCTGGCGGCTGAGGGACCACGCTTCGGCGGGATCATCGGGGTCGAGCGACAGGTGGTCTGGTACGACCTGGACAAACCCGCCTGGCGGACGCCCTCCTCCACCGGCAAGACCAAGCTCCGGACGACCATGGAGCGGTACGAGTTCGAGTTCGACTTCCGGCTCGACATCCTGGCCGTGGCCGCACAGCACCGGGCTGACCCGGAGGTGGAGCCGCTCGTCGTGCCGGTCCGCTGCTCGGAGTGCTCGACCTGCCCGTGGGACGCGCGCTGCCGCTCCGTGCTGGAGGCGGGCAGCGGGGACGTCAGCCTGCTCCCCCGGATCGGCTGGGCCCAGTGGAAGGTTCATCGGGACCACGGGGTCTGCGACCGGGCCGCCCTGGCCGCCCTCGACTGGAGGACGGCGCGTGCGGTGGCGACCGGGATCGACCTCGCCGGACTTCGGGAGCTGGCGGCGGGGCGTCGTCCCGGTGAACCGGTGCTCGAGCTCGCCGGCGCGTGGAGGCGTGCGCGAGACCTGGAACGCCTCCAGGAGATGGGGATCGCCACGGTGGGGGATCTCCTGGCGCTGGACGGGGCGACCGCCGCGTACTCGGGCTCCGAGCTGGCGGCTCTGCCGGAGCACATCGACCAGGCCCGGGCGGCGCTCGGGGACCGGGACGTCTACCGGCGCCGGGAGGTGGTGGCACTCGCCGTGCCCCGCGCCGACATCGAGGTCGACGTCGACATGGAGAGCGCGGAGGTCGGCGTCTACCTCTGGGGAAACCTCCTCACCGATCGCACCCACGGGGGTCAGCCGCGGTCCGAGTACGTCCCCTTCGTGACCTGGGGGCAGCTCACCCCCCAGGGCGAGACGGCGAACTCTCTTCTCTTCTGGCGGTGGCTGACGGCCGTGCGCGCACAGGCTCACGCGGAGGGCCTCAGCTTCTGCGCCTACTGCTACAACGCCGGCGCCGAGAACCAGTACCTTCGGCGCCTGGGGCTCTCCGCGGGCCTGACCGCCGAGGTCGCGGACTTCATCGGTTCCGAGGAGTGGGTGGACCTGCTGCGGGTGTGGGACGGTCAGCTCATCACCGGCGGGGGCAGCGGTCTCAAGACCGTGGCTCCGCTGGTCGGGTTTCACTGGGACGTCGAGCACGCCGGCGGTGCGGAGTCGATGGTGCGTTACGACGCCGCGGCGGCGGGGGACGCCGCCGCGCAGCGCTGGCTCCTCGACTACAACCGCGGCGACGTGAGGGCGACGCTCGCGCTCCGCGAGTGGATGGCATCAGCGACCGTGCCCGGGATCCAGGAGCTGGAGCCGCGTCCCCGCCCCTGATCCGGGCAGACCGTGCCAAGTGCGAGCGGAGCTCACCCCGCAGGGTGGGGTGGCCCGGCGCCACCACTCGTCCCAGACTCCGTGCATCCGGGAGGCGCGGCCGCCTCGGCCGTCCCCGCCGGCGCCTTGACCGCAGGGGCTGTGGCGCTGGTGCCGCCCGGGGCCGGCGATGCCCAGGACGTGGGGCACGATCAGTCCCCCGATGAAGGTGATGACGATGTAGCCGGCATTGTGGGTCGTCAGCCCGACGGCGATGGCTCCGCCGATGGCGGCGAGGCCCCAGAAGGTGCGAAGCGGGCGGTACATGACAGTCCTCCTGACTGCGGTGACGGTGGGTCGATGAGGACAGCATCCCCGCCGCGTGTGAAGGGGTCGTGAAGCGGCGCCGGAGAAGTGCGCTGGGACGGGGTGCGGCGCACTCACAACCGGCTCGGCATCATCCCCGGGCGCATCCACCGCGCCATCTTCGACGCGCCCGCGCTGGCGGGAATCGTCGACCCTTCACCCTCTTCTGAGGCGGAGCCCACCCGGGGCCAGGGCGAGGCTCGCGGCGAGGAGGATCACGGCGAGTGCCTCGGTGCCGTAGGCGGCCATGATCTGGCCACCCACGCCTGTCCCGGTCTCCCGGAACCCGAAGATGCCGACGGTGCCGGCCAGCGCAAGCGCGGCGATCGCGCCCAGCTCCATGAGGATGGCGGCCGCCACGACCACCCGAAGGCGGGTGCCGAGCAGGGCCAGCCCCACCAGCCAGCTGCCGATGGCGTCGAGCAGGAAGAGCGGACCGATCACCGAGATGACGCTGTACCCGGAGGCCCAGAGCTGGAAGTGGATCGCTCCCGAGGCGGCGACGCCGGCGGCCCCCACCAGGCGGCAGGCCAGGGACCAGCTCGGCGCCCACATGGACGCGTGCCCGACGGCCGCCCGCCGCACGGCGGGCTCTCCCAGCTCAGCGCTCGTCACGTCACACCTCCCGGAGCCTGTTCCAGGCCCCTGGTGCCCACCCGGTGGGGGCTTCGTCCTCACCACGCATCTGGCGGCGGTGCGGTTCACCCGGATGGCCGGGGCCGGCCTGTTGCTGAAATTGTTTCGGTGCCCTGCTCAGAGTGGGTGGCACCCGGGCCCGCGCGTGGAGAGGGCCTCGGGGTCGAATGACCTTTGGGAGGCCGGAGAACCATGCTTGTCGGTTCCGTGACACTCACCCTTGACCCGGGGACCATCCTGCTCTGGGCCTTCATCGGCCTGGTGGCGGGTTTCCTCGCCAGCAAGGTCGTGACCGGCCGTGGCAAGGGCATCGTCGGCGACATCGTGATCGGCATCATCGGTGCGATCGGAGGCGGCTTCCTCGCTCAGATCCTCAACATCAGCTTCAGCATCCCTGGCCACGCGACCATCACCGAGATGATCATCGCCTTCGTCGGCGCCGTCATCCTGCTCGTGATCGTCCGCCTCGTCACCGGCAACGGGCGGATCTGGTCGCATTCCCGTTGACACCCGCCCGCAGGGGCGCCGTACCGGCTGCCCGTCTCCTCGAGCTTCCCGGGTGACCCCGGTAGGGAGAGCCTGATGCCGCCCGTCTCGGGCGCGGACAGCCTTCAGGTGCGCCGGGCCTACCTCCGCGATGGTCGCTCGCGCAACCGCCATGATCGCCGGCTCATCGTCCGCTGGGTCGTGATCGGCGTGGTCGTCCTCTGGCTCCTGGTCGCCGGTCTGGTCCTGGTCGCGGCCGGCTGAGGAGCGCGGCCGGCCCGGCCCGACCGCCGGCCGGATCGCCTGTGGATACTTGGGGGCGACCGGTCGCGACCGGCGAGCCACGGAGGAGGAGGAGCCATGGGCGAGACGGAGATCGGGGTGCGCACGCCAGATGGGGAGATGACGACCTTCGTCGCCCGCCCCGAGGGCGGCGGACCGTTCCCGGTGGCGGTGCTGTACATGGACGGGATCGGCTACCGCGAGCAGGTGAAGGAGAACGCGCGCCGCTTCGCCGCCGACGGCTACTACTGCGTCGCGCCGGACCTCTTCTACCGCTCGGGCAAGGGCCTGACCTTCGACATGGGCAAGCTGGCGGCCGAGGGATTCGGAGGCCCGGCGGGCCAGCAGATGATGGCCGTGGTCCGGAGTGTGACCCCGGACGCGGTGCTCGACGACACCAGGGCCGCCTTCGACGCGATCGCCGCGGATCCGGCGGCGAGCCGCGGGGCGAAGGTGTGCGTCGGCTACTGCATGGGCGGACGCCTCGCGCTGCACGCGGCCTCCGCGCTCGCGGATCAGTTCGTCGCCGCTGCGGGCATCCACCCCGGCGCCCTGGTCACCGAGGCGCCCGACTCCCCCCACCATGACGTGGCCGGCGTGCGCGGCGAGCTCTACTTCGCCTTCGCGGAGAACGACAGGTCGGCCACCCCGGAGGTCGTCGACCGCTTCCGGGACGAACTGGTGCGGCGGGGGGTCCGGGGCGTGGTGGAGCGGCTGCCGGGAACCTCGCACGGCTTCGCCATGGCCGACCTCCCCGTCTACGACCACGACGCCTGCGAACGGCACTTCGACCGGACGCTCGACCTCTGGCGGCGCAGCCTCTCCGGCGAGCCGGCCTCCAGCTGAGCCGGGAGATCCGGGCGCCGCACGCCCGCTTCGACGACCTCCGCACCGGCGAGGGCCTCGCGTTTCGCTCCGCGTCACCCGCCCCCACCCTGCTGGTGGCGAACCGGCCGGAGGAGGTCGTGCCCGTGTTGCACGCGGTCCAGGAGGCGACGAAGGGGGGACGATGGGCGGCCGGATTCGTGGCGTACGAGGCCGCGGGCGGGCTCGATCCGACCTTCCTGACCCGCCCTCCGGTGCCCGGCGAAGCCTTCGGTGAGCTTCCCCTGGCCTGGTTCTGCCTCTTCGACGGCCCCCGACCCGTCGCCGATCTCCAGTCGGGATCCGGGACGGAGGGGGCGCACACGGTGGGCCCCTGGGAGCCGGACTGGGACAGTGCCGGCTACGGCCGCAAGCTCGACCGCATCCGCGAGCGGCTCGCGGCGGGCGACACCTACCAGTGCAATCTGACGGTGCGGCTGCGCTCGCGGGCGGACGGGGACCTGCTCGGCCTCTACCGCGACCTGGCTCTCGCCCAGCGCGGCGCGCACAGCGCGTACGTGGACACCGGGCGCTTCGTCATCGCCAGCGCGTCGCCGGAGCTCTTCTTCGACTGGACGGGGGACCGGTTGACCACGCGGCCGATGAAGGGCACCGCTCCGCGCGGGCGCTGGCCCGCCGAGGATGCCACCCATGCCGAGGGACTGGCCGCCTCCGCCAAGGAGAGGGCGGAGAACCTGATGATCGTCGACCTGCTGCGCAACGACCTGGGCAGGCTGGCCGAGGTCGGCAGCGTCGAGGTGCCCAGCCTCTTCGAGGTGGAGCGCTACGAGACGCTCTGGCAGCTCACCTCCACGGTCACCGCTCGGGCGCGGCCCGGGACGGCGCTGGCCGACGTCTTCCGCGCCCTCTTCCCCTCCGGATCGGTGACCGGGGCTCCGAAGCGGAGCACCATGGCCCTGATCGCCGAGGTCGAGGAGAGCCGCCGCGGCGTCTACTGCGGCGCCGTGGGGATGGTGGCGCCACCCGGCGCTCGCTTCCGGGCCCGGTTCTCCGTCGCGATCCGCACCGTGGTGGTGGACCGTGCGACGGAGGACGCCGTCTATGGGACGGGAGGTGGCATCACCTGGGATTCGACGGCGAGCGCAGAGCACGCCGAGCTGCTCACCAAGGCCGCCATCCTGCACCGCCCGCGCGAGGAGTGCTCGCTGCTCGAGACCATGGAACACCGGCCCGGCACGGGCGTGCGCAACCTGGAGCGCCACCTGGGACGGCTCATCGCATCGGCCGGGTACTTCGGGTTTGCGCTCGACGAGGCGCGGGTGCGCTCCGCGCTGCGTGACGCGCTCGCCGGAGCCGGCGCGCCGGCCAGGGTGCGGCTCCTGGTGTCACCGTCCGGGGTGCCCGGCGTCGAGCTGACGCCCCTGCCCCCTCGCCGGCGCGGGCCCGTGGTGCTGGCCCTCGACGATCAGGCGGTGGACACGTCCGAGGTGTGGCTGTTTCACAAGACGACCCGCCGCAGCACCTATGAGACGCGGATCGCCCGCCATCCCGAGGCCGACGACGTGCTGCTCGTCAACGAGCGCGGCGAGGTGACGGAGTCCACGATCGCCAACCTGGCCGTGCTCCTCGACGGACGCTGGTGGACCCCGCCGATCGCTGCGGGGTGCCTACCGGGCGTCGAACGGGGACGGCTGCTCGAGAGCGGGCGCCTGGCCGAGCGGATCGTCACATTGGACGAGGTGCGCGTGGCGAAGGGTCTCGCGCTGGTCAGCTCGCTGAGGGGCTGGCGGGCGGCCACCATCGCGCCGGGCTGAGATGCATCATCAGCGTCCCAGGATGCCCATCTCCGAGCTGCCCGCCCTGACCGCCGCGCCGCGCTTGCGCATCGCAGCGGCCATCGGGCTCGGCACGCTCTCGATCGTGGGAAGCCTGGTCCTGGTGGTCACCGACGGGATCAACTCCAGCATCAGCTGGTCGCACCACACGGGCCTCTCCGCGGCTCCGCTGCTGCTCGTCGCCGGTGCGATCGCGGCCACGAGCGTCGCTCACCCGCCCGCCGGACGACGGCTCCTCCTGCGGGTGGTTGCCATCATGGCGTTCACCGCGTGGGGGCTCTCCCAACTGCTCACTGGATCGACGGCCGCCGGCCTTCTCGACGACGCAGCCATCCTTCTCTTCGTCCTGGAGGCCGGAGCGACGGTCATCTGGGACGGCCTGACCCGGCTGCGAGGCGCGCACGCCTCACGCCCCGCCCCACCCGGTCCCACCTGACGGGTTGCGCCTCCGCAGGGGCGTGGAGAACCCCCGACGTCGCTAGGCCCGCGGCTCCACCAACCCGTGGCCATACGCGTAGCCCACCGCCTGCGCGCGATCACGGACGCCCGTCTTGCTGAAGAGATTGTTGATGTGGGTCTTCACCGTGGTCTCGCTGACGTGGAGGCGGGTGGCGATCTCCTGGTTGCTGAGGCCTTCCGCGATGAGACCCAGTACCTCGGCCTCCCGCTGGGTCAGACCGTCAGGCAGCGGGCCGGGCGGCGCCGGCGCAACCGTCGCCGCGGGCGCGCGCAGACTCTCCAGGAGGCGGCGCTGCACCGAGGGATCGAGGAGTGCGTCCCCGGCGTGGACGGTCCGGATCGCCTGCGCGATCTCGGCCGCACCGGCGTCCTTGGTGAGGTAGCCACGGGCACCCGCCTGCAGGGCGGCGAAGACCGACGAGTCGTCCGCGTAGGTGGTGAGCACCACGACCCTGACCTCGGGCTGCTCGGCGGTGAGCCTCCGGGTCGCCTCCACTCCGTCGCAGCGGGGCATGCGCAGATCCATCAGCACCACGTCGGGACGGCGCAGCGCCGCCATGCTCACCGCCTCCTCCCCGTCGCGCGCGCCACCCACCACCTCGACCCCATCGGTCGCGGCGAGAAGCGTGGCCAGTCCCTCGCGCACGACCGTCTGGTCGTCGGCGATGAGCACCCGGATCATGCCGGCACCCGCAGCCGGACTCGGAAGCCGTTGGGAAGGGGTCCGGCCTCCAGGCTGCCACCGAGGAGCTCGGCGCGCTCCCGGATCCCGGTGAGGCCATACCCCCCCGACGACGGGGCCGCCCTGGGTTTGCCCCGGTCCTCCACCACCAGCTCGGCACCGCCGCCGTCGAGGTAGCGGAGGTGGAGGGCGATCTCGGAGGCGTCGGCGTGACGGCTCACGTTGGTGAGCGCCTCCTGGGCCGTCCGGTAGATGGCCAGCCCGGCCTCGGGGCCGAGGTGCACCGGCTGTCCCGCGACCTCCAGACGGCAGGCGATGCCGCTGTCGCCCTGGAAGGCGCGGACCAGGTCGGGAAGCGCGTCGGGACCGGGCAGGCTGTCCCCGCGCAGCGCTCCGACGGCGCGGCGGACCTCCTGCAGGCCCTCCTGGGCGAGGCGGTGGGCTCGCTCCAGCGACCGGACGGCGCGCGGTTCGTCCGTGTGCGCCTCCAGCATCACCTTGGCTCCCTCCACCTGGACCGCCAGCGCCGAGAGGGTGTGGGCCAGCACGTCGTGGATCTCGCGCGCGAGGCGTGCCCGCTCCTCGGCGCGAGCCGCCTCGAGCTGGCCCTCACGCGCGGCTCGGAGCTCCTCCAGGGCGGCGCGTGTTCTCGCCTGCTCCTTGAGCAGCCGGTCGAACGCGTAGGAGATGCCGTACGCGGCTGACAGGGCGATGGTGTTGAGCAGGCTGCCCGCCAGGTCCTCGCCGGAGGACTGGATCCGGTCCAGGACGACGAAGGCCGCGACCAGCGCGACCGCGACCGGCAACCCCCAACGACGCGGGTGGCGGGCGAGGTAGATCAGGGTGAAGATCACTCCGACGACGCAGGCCACGCCCGCCTGATCGTAGTTGACCGCCTCCAGGGCGATCGCCGAGCCACCGAGCAGCACCAGCCACAGGGGGTGGTGCGAGAGTGCCGCCCCCATCCAGCCGACCAGCAGAACGCCCGTCAGAGCGAGGACGGCCACCGCGACGTGGGGCTGATCGATCTCGTCGACGGCGACGAGCAGCGCCACGATGCCGACCACGATGGCCCGGCGGCGCCGGCTCGAATCCGCCATCAGATGGATCACGGCACCTGGCCCCACACGCACGTCATCTCCCCAGGATCATAGGCGCGGGCCGTCGCGTCATCGGCGCCTGGGTGGACGCGCCCCGGAGATTCGGCTCTTCCGTTCCACCCCGGGGTGGAGGGGGAGGCGCTCGAGATTCCACCTCGGGGCCGTTGTGACCACTGCCGGCCGGCGGTAGCGTGGTGCCCGAGTTCGTTCACCCCTCCAACGGGAACCTCGGCCATGATCATCATCTACAGGGGCATTCGCGGCCGTGTGCAGCGCCGCGCCGCGATGCGCATGCAGGCGGCCACGCCGTCGCCCGCCCGCCTCGACGGGCAGGAGCGGGCCCTCGACCCGGACGCTGCGATCAGCGTGCGCGGGCTGCGCATGTCGTACGGCACGGTGGAGGCGGTCCGAGACATCGACCTCGACGTCCACCGCGGCGAGATCGTCGCCTTCCTCGGCCCCAACGGCGCCGGCAAGACCACCACGGTCGAGATCCTGGAGGGGTACCGACAGCGGACCGGAGGCGAGGCGCTCGTGCTGGGCGAGGATCCGGGGCACGCACCCCTCCCCTGGCGCGATCGCATCGGCGTGGTGCTCCAGGAATCGACGGTCGAGCCGGACCTCACCGCGCTCGAGGTTCTCCAGCTCTACGCGGGCTACCACGCGCACCCTCGCCCGGTGATGGAGACCCTCGAGCTGGTGGGGCTGGCGAACCAAGCCGGCGCCCGCGGCTCGCAGCTGAGCGGTGGCCAGCGCCGCCGGCTGGAGGTCGCCATCGGCCTGATCGGCAACCCGGAGCTGCTCTTCCTCGACGAGCCCACCACCGGATTCGACCCGTCCGCCCGCCGTCAGAGCTGGGAGGCGATCGCCGAGCTGCGGCGGCTGGGCACCACCATCTTCCTGACCACTCACTACATGGACGAGGCGGAGGCACTCGCCGATCGCATCGTGGTCATCGCCGGCGGGAAGGTGGTCGCCGAGGGCACCCCGCAGACGCTGGCCGGGCGCGACACCCGACCCTCCACCCTCTCCTTCCGGCTCGCCGGCCCGGCGGGAGATCCGCCGTTGCCCGCGGCGCTCGCGAGCCGGGCCGCGGCCAACGGCGACGGGAGGCTTCACGTCTCGACCAGCGATCCGCTCGCCGACACCGCCGTCCTGGCCGCGTGGGCGGGACAGAACAGCGTGCGGCTCCGCGACCTGGAGGTCCGCCGGCCC
>JBEKAP010000090.1:0-8611 GCA_050015875.1 Candidatus Dormibacteria bacterium
TGCCGACGACGAAGTAGATGACAAACATCCCGAACACCACGGGGTAGCCGCCCAGCTCCCCGAGGATGTGACCCCCGGCGTTGAAGTGGTCGAGGATGGGGCCGGCGATGAAGCGGGCGATGATCCCGGCTCCCGCGGTCGCGATGTTGGAGAAGCCGAGGAAGCGGCCGAACTCGGCGGCCGGGATGAGCTCGATCATGAACGCCCAGTCCACGGTGAGGAAGCAGCCCACCCCCGCGCCGATGGGGACCCCGAACCAGAGCACCTGGGCCAGCCCTCGGGGTATCCCGAGGAGGGAGGCGACCGGTGCCGTCATGGCCCCGGGCAGGAGCGCGTAGTGGGCGAAGACCAGGCCGAGAGCCCCGATCGCGCCGAGGATGCCGCACACGACGACCATCGGCTTGCGACCCCAGCGATCGGAGATGCGCCCCGCCGGGTAGCAGACCAGGATGGCGAGCAGGGCGATGATGGCGAGCAGGTAGGTGGTGGCACCGTTGGCGTGGTTGGTGAGCGCCGTCCCGCTGCCCGGGTAGAAGACATCCTTGAAGAAGAACTGGGCATACGTCTCCAGGCCGACCACACCCATGAGGATGAGCAGCCGTGACCCCATCAGCCAGAGGAAGCTCCCGTACCTGCGGGGACTGATGTTGAAGGTGCCCAGCGTGATCGCGCCCAGGCCATGGCGAAGGCTGGCGTCCGGGGTGCCCCGGTCCGGCACGAGGGTGACCGTGAGCGCCATGCTCACCACGAGCATCGCGGCCATCGCGTAGAGGGCGAGGTCGTACCGCCCCTGGCTCGTGAAGATCCCGGTGACGACGAAGCCGATCAGCGTGCCGAGCAGGTTGCCCATGCCGTAGAAGGCGCCGAACCGGCCGTAGTCCTTCTCCGGGATGGCCTCGGGGCCCAGCCCCTGATAGGGCGCCTGCGCGGTGTTGGAGGCCACCTGCAGCAGGAAGTAGACGAGCAGCAGCCAGAAGTAGGCGCCGACGAAGGCCATGACGACGAGGAAGAGCGAGGAGCCCAGCGCGCCACCGGCGATGTACGGCCGCCGGCGCCCCCAGCGCAGCCGGGTCCGGTCGGAGACGGCCCCGACCACCGGTTGCCAGACCACGGCGACCAGGGTGCCGAAGCCCTCCAGCACCGAGAGCGCCGTCCCCTGATGGGCCTGGCCCACCATCCGGGTGATGATGGGGGGGAGCACCTGCGCGCCCAGCGCGTTCCAGAGCCAGCCGATCGCCACCCAGTAGAGGCTGAGCAGGGTGAGCCGGCCCACCCCGACCCTGCTCCAGCCAGTTCGCGTCGGAGTCGGGGCGATCGTGCCGGCGCTCACCATGGCGCGACTCTACCGGGCGGGTACGGGGGGCAGGGAGAGGGAAATCCCCGGGGAATGCCCGCGCGCCCCGCCACCCCGATACAGTCGGGTGATGGCCTCGACGAGCCCGGGTGGTCCGGCCGCCGCCCGCACCGTCCTCGACGTGGTGCGTCTCTCCACCACCTACCTCGCCGAGCACGGCTGCGACTCGGCTCGTCTCGACGCCGAGCTGCTGGTTGCCCACGCGCTCTCCATGGAGCGCCTCGACGTCTACCTCCAGTACGACCGCCCCCTGGCCGACCACGACCTGGACACCGTCCGCGTCCTGCTGCGGCGGCGGGGGAGGGGGGAGCCGATCGCGTACCTGACCGGGCGGCGGGAGTTCTACGGGCGGAGCTTCCGGGTGACCCCCGCCGTGCTCATCCCCCGGCCCGAGACCGAGACCCTGGTCGAGCGCGCCCTCACGGTGGCCAGGCAGCAGGGCGGCGAGCTGCGCATCGCCGACCTCGGCACCGGGAGCGGCTGCCTCGCCTGCACCCTCGCCGCCGAGCTTCCGAGTGCCACCGTGATCGCCTCCGACCTGAGCCCGGCGGCGCTGGCGGTGGCCGCCGAGAACGCCGAAGCCCTGGGGGTGGCCGCCCGGGTCCTCCTCGTGGAGGGCGGTTGGGCGGAGGGTCTGGTGGCCGATCTCGACCTGGTGGTGAGCAATCCCCCCTACGTGACGTCCGCCGAGATGGATGAGCTGCCCCGCGATGTGACCTGCGAACCGCGGCTCGCTCTGGACGGCGGCGCCGACGGGCTGGACGCCTATCGGGAGCTGCTCCCCTTGATCTCCGAGCGTGCCCCCGGGGTGTGCTGGGTGGGCCTGGAGGTGGACAGCCGCCGGGCGGCCGCCGTCGCCGAGCTCTCCCGTGGCCTCTGGCCGGGGGCGGCGATCGTGATCGTGGACGACCTCGCCCGCCGCCCCCGGGTGGTCGAGATCCGGGGCGAGGTGTCGTGATCACGACCGAGGCCGCGGTGGCGGCGATCCGGGCGGGGCGCATTGTTGTGATCCCGACCGATACCGTCTACGGGCTGGCCGGCGATCCCTCGAACCCCGAGGCGGTCGAGCGTATCTACGCCATCAAGGGACGGCCGCCGCAGCTCGAATTGAACCTGCTCGCCTCCGACATCTCCCAGCTCGACGGCCTGGTGGAGATGGACGCCGTGGCGCAGGGGCTGGCGGGCGCATTCTGGCCCGGCCCGCTCTCGCTCGTCTGCCCCGTCGGCGCCCGGCACCTGGCCATCCCCCGCTCCGGTGGGACGCTGATGGTGCGGGTGCCCGGCCATGCCCTGCTCCGGCACCTGCTCGCCGAGACCGGGCCGGTCGCCTCCACCTCGGCCAACCGCCACGGCATGCCCCCCGCCGCCACCGCGGGCGCGGCGGAGGCGGATCTGGCCGGCGACGTGGCCGGCGCCCTCGACGGCGGTCCCAGCACCGGGATGGCCTCGACTATCATCGACCTGTCGTCGAGGCCTCCGCGGGTGCTTCGGCAGGGGCCGATCGAAGCGATCGCGCTTCGCCCGTTCATCGGAGGCCGAACCCCCGTGCTCAAGAGGGAGGCTGGGACGTGACCGAGACCGCTGAGGCGCCCGCCACCACCGACCTTCCCCCGGGGACGGCCCCCGGCTCGTTCGCCGACAAGCCGCGGTTGCGCGCGACCGATCCCGTGGTGGCGGGGCTGATGGACCAGGAGCTCCGCCGGCAGGAGGAGACCCTGGAGCTGATCCCCTCCGAGAACCTCGCCTCCGTCGCCGTCCTGGAGGCGCTCGGCTCCTGGCTCAACAACAAGTACGCGGAGGGGACGCCGGGCAAGCGCTACTACGGCGGCTGCCAGGTCGTCGACCAGATCGAGGATCTCTGCCGCGAGCGCGCCAAGCAGCTCTTCGGCGCCCAGCACGCCAACGTCCAGCCGCATTCGGGCTCCCAGGCCAACATGGCGGTGTACGCCTCCTTCCTCGAGCCCGGCGACACCGTGCTCGGCATGGCCCTCGATCAGGGGGGCCACCTCACCCACGGTTCCGCGGTCAACTTCAGCGGCCGCCTCTACCACTTCGAGCCGTACTTCGTCTCCGAGGAGACCGGGCGTCTGGACATGGCGGAGGTCCGCCGGCGGGCCGAGGAGGTCCGTCCCAAGCTGATCGTCGGCGGCTACAGCTCGTACCCCCGCTTCCTGGACTTCGCCGCCTTCCGGGAGATCGCCGACTCCGTCGGCGCCCGGCTGATGGTCGACATGGCCCACTTCGCCGGTTTGGTCGCGGGGGGTGCCCATCCCTCTCCGGTGCCGTACTGCGACTACGTGACCTTCACCACCCACAAGACCCTGCGCGGGCCGTGGGGAGGGCTGATCCTCTGCCGGGCCGAGTACGCGGACGCCATCGACAAGGCGGTCTGCCCGGGCACCCAGGGCGGTCCGCTGCTCCACGCCATCGCCGCCAAGGCGGTGATGTTCCACCAGTGCGCCCAGCCCGAGTTCCGGGCCTACGCCCGCCAGGTGGTCGCCAACGCCGCCGCCCTGGCCAGGGGCCTTCTCGACCGGGGCTGCGTGCTCACCACCGGCGGCACCGACAACCACCTGATGGTCATCGACCTGCGGCCCTTCGGGGTGCGGGGGAGGGCGGCGCAGGCGGCCTTCGACGAGGTCGGCATCACCCTCAACGCCAACGGCTTCCCCGGCCATGGCGGGACCGCCTACAACCCCAACGGGGTCCGGCTGGGGACGCCGGCGGTGACCAGCCGGGGCATGCGCGAGGCGGAGATGGACGAGATCGCCGGGCTGATCCACCTCATGCTCAGCCAGTTCGAGGACAGAGGGGTGCGGGCCGAAGTCCGCCGCCGGAGCCTGGAGCTCTGCGGCCGCTTCCCGCTCCCGTATCGCAGGCCGTGATCGGCGAGTCGGCCTGGCTCAACGCCCTCCCTCCCTTCCTGCTCGCCGCTGTCGTCTGCATCGTCGCCGTCCCCCTCTCCATTCGCCTGGCTCCCCGCATCGGGGCCGTCGCCCACCCCGACGAGGAGCGCCACCTCCATGCCGCCCCCACCCCGCGGCTCGGCGGGCTGGCGATGCTCCTCGGTTTCGTCGTCGCGGTCGTCGTCTTCGGCGGCCAGGTCCAGTCTCGCTGGCCCATCCTCGCGGTGGCCGGCGTGGTCACCCTGGCCATGGCGGTCGACGACATCGTCGACCTCGTCTGGTGGCAGAAGCTGATCGTCGTGGTGGGTGCGGGCGTCGCCTTCTATGTCCTCGGGATCAGCATCACCTCGGTCGACCTCCCCGGAGGCCACCTCGTTCAGCTCGGCCTCCTCGCCCTCCCCGTGACGGTGCTCTGGGTGTCGGGCATGCAGGTGTCGGTGAACTTCATGGACGGGGCGGACGGCGTCGCCGCCGGGGTGGTCGCGATCGTCGCCCTGGTGGCGATGCTCGCCGCCATCAACCGGATCATCGTTCCGGGCGATCTGCAGTCGGGCGTGGTCGTCCTGAGCGCCGCGCTGATGGGGGTCTGCCTGGGCTTCCTCGTCTTCAACCTCCCCCCGGCGAGGACCTTCATGGGGGACACCGGCAGCCACTTCCTGGGGGTGGTCATCGCCGCCATCACCATCGTGGGGATCGCCAAGGTGACGGTCGGCCTCTCCATCCTCGTCCCGCTGATCGCCCTCGGCCTGCCCATCAGCGACACCGCCTGGGCGATCGTGCGCCGGGGCCGCGCCGGCGTCAGCCCCACCACGCCCGACGCCCGCCACCTCCACCACCGGCTGCAGGCCCGGGGCATGACCCCGATGGAGACGGCTCTCACCTTCTACTTCGCGACCGGCGTGCTCGGCTGCCTGGGACTGGCCCTTTTCGGCCATCGCAAGATCCTCGACTTCGCCCTCGGCCTCTGCGCGCTGGGGGTGGTCGCGGTCTTCTGGCGCAATCACCGCCGTCTGCAGCGCACGCGGCGCGAGGCGGCGGTGCTCTCCACTCAGGCCGATGCCGGCATGGAGGTTTCCGGCCACGGGGCCCTCCTGGAGAGCCTTCGCCACCCCCGCGATCTCGACTGAGCCGCCGGGTGGTCGGGGGCGCTGGCCCCCATTGCGTTTGATGACATCCGGCTCTGGCTGGCCGCCGGAAAGCCCTGTAGGCTGGCCCCATGGGACGGGTCGACTTGAGTGCGGGGCGGCGCGGGGGACCCCTGTGCTAAGTTGCCGCGGTGCTCGCCAGGCCCAGCGAGGCCGGGCTGGAATTCGGCCTCGCCGTGACGCCCTCAGGGTGCCTTCCCCAAGGTGCCAGCCTGCCTGCCGCCATGCCGTCTGAGCGGGATCGCGGCCTCTCCGGGACTCAACTCATCGGTCTCGGCGTCTTCCTCGCCGCCGCCTTTGTGGTGCCTTTGATTGCGGGGCTGATGATCGACCAGGTGGCCCACACCACCCCCGGGGGCCTACTGGGCGGCCTGGTGGTCGGTATCGCCGCCGCCGCCTTCGGGCTGCGGGCTCAGATGCGGAGGTACCTCTGATGGTGCCCGAGGCGGTCTCACCGGTTTCGGGATCAGTCCCGGTACCGCTGCCGGACACGGCTGCGGCTCCTCGCCATGCCCTCAACCTCACCGCCGCGACGTGCGGAGGCGCCGCCGTGGTCGCACTGATCGTAGCCGCCGCGCTCGGCCAGCCACTCGGCGGCGTCGCCCTTGCCCTGGGACTCGTCCTCGGCGCCGGCAATGGCTACCTGGCGGTCCGCCTGCTGAGCTTCGGGGTCGCCTTCGTGGCCACCAGCCTCCTGAGGCTGATGATCCTGACCATGCTTGCGATCCTGAGTGGATTCGTCTTCGGCTGGGAACGGGCGATCCTGGTCGCCGCCGGCATGGCGGTGGCGCAGCTGGTGCTCTCCGCCGCGTCTCTCCGTGAGGTGCTGCGCTCACGATGAACATCCCGCTGCTCGGCAACCTTCTTGCCGACGCCACTCCCGGCACCCATCCCACGGTCACCATCTGCGGCGGCGGCGGCTTCCTCTGCACCTACGACCTGGACACGCTGATCTCCTCGGGGATCGCGGTCGCGGTGACCCTCGCGATCGGGTTCCTCCTCGTCCACACCCTGCGGAGCGGCAGGCCGGGGAGGCTCCAGATGGTGTTCGAACTGTTCCTCGGCTATGTCCGCAATCTGATCCGCGAAACCGTGGGCGAGGACGTCCCCGCCTTCCTCCTGCCCCTCGCTGCCACCATCGGTTTCTTCATCCTGGTCGCCAACTGGCTGGACTTCTTCCCGCTGCAGCAACCGGTCGAACCGGCCAATGCCGACCTCAACCTTCCCCTTGCGATGGGGCTGATCGTCTTCCTGATGAGCCAGGGCTACTCCATCAAGGTGCGCGGTCTGGGCGGCTACTTCCGCCACTACCTGCGGCCACCCTTTCCTCCCCTGACCGTCATCGAGGAGCTGGTCAAGCCCATCACCCTGGCCCTCCGACTTTTCGGCAACGTCTTTGCCGGCGTCGTGATGATCTACCTGCTGGGCTCGCTCTTCGAGGCCTGGGCCGGGAAGTCCGCGCTCACCTCAGCGCTGTCCGTGGTGCCCTTCTTCTTCATGGCGGTTTGGAAGGCGTTTGACGTCTTCTTCATCGGTACCATTCAGGCCTTCATCTTCATGCTGCTAACCGTCATCTACTTCGGTCAGGCCCGCGAGGGGGTCACCGACGAGGGCCATGAGGCCCGCAGCCCCGCGTAGATCACCACAGGAGAGATGGACCCGATGCCACTGCTAGCCACCGCCATCAACGCTCACTCGATCATCCTGGCCGGGGCGCTGATCGCCGCCGGTCTCGCCCTCGGCGGGGGCGCCATCGGCGCCGCCATCGGTGACGGGCTGGCCGGCAACGCGACGATTCAGGGGACCGCCCGCCAGCCGGAGGCCCAGGGGCGACTCACGGTCATCATGTTCCTGATCGTCGGGCTGGTCGAGGCGATGTACTTCATCAACCTGGTGCTGGGCTTCTTCTTCATCGTCAGCTTCGGCGCGCAGACGAAGTAGCGATCCCGTGATGCTTGCCAGCGCCTCGCTGCTGTCCACCAACGGGACACTGATCCTCGAAGCCGTCGTCTTCCTCGTCATGGTGGCCATCCTCTGGCGATGGGTGTACCCGCCGGTGATCCGCATGGCCGAGAAGCGCGAGCAGGCGATCGAGGCCGGGCTGCAGCAGGCGCAGGAGGCGGAGAAGCGGCTTGCGGAGGTGCGCATCGAGGTCGAGAGGCTCCTCGACCAGGCTCGTGCCCAGGCCCGGGAGATCACCGACCGAGCCCACCGTGACGCCTCAGCTGAAGCGGACGAGCTCAGGGCCAAGGCGCGGCAGGAGGTCAAGATCTTCAGCGATCAGGCCCGGCTGGACCTCATCGTGGCGCAGGATCGGGCGCTCCGCGAGCTGCGCACGCAGGTCGCGGCCCTGGTGGTCGCCGCCGCGGCGCGGGTGCTCGGAGAGTCGATGGACGCAGACACTCACCGCAAGCTCATCGAGCACTCGCTCGAGTCTCTGGAGACGCTCCCGAGATGACGTTGTACGGGGAGATCCGCTGATGGCCTCGGCGCTCGTCCGCCGCTATGCGGAGGCCTGCTACGAGGTGGCGCGCGAGCGCGTCAGCGTCGACCCCGTCCGCGTCGAGCTGGAGCGGGCTCGGGATCTGCTCGCCGACCCCCGGGTCCGGGCGGTCATGGCCAACCCCCGCGTGAGCATGGGGGAACGCGCCAGCGCGCTCGCCGGGCTGCTCGAGGGGATGTCGGCACCCGCCCGCAACCTGGTCCGGCTGCTCGTGGAGCACGGCCGCTTCGGGCTCCTCTCCGAGGTGGTCGCCGAGTACGGCGAGCTGGTCGATGCGGCGTCGGGCGTGCTCCGCATCGTGGTGAGGTCGGCGGTGCCTCTGAGCCGCGCCAGCGAGCGGCGGATCGAGGGGGTGCTGGCGGTGCGCCTGGCACATCCCGTGCGCCTCGAGACCGTCCACGACCCCGCCCTCATCGGCGGACTTGTGATCCGGATGGGCGACCGCGTCATCGACGACAGCGTTCGCAGCCATCTTCAGCAGCTTCAGGCCTCGCTGGCCTGATCGGAGGTCAGGGACACACCGAGCGATGGCAATACGAAGCGACGAGATCGGCGACATCCTGAAGCGACGCATCGCGAGCTTCGACGCCGCAGTGGTGGAGGCGAGCGAGGGCGTGATCACGTCGGTCAGCGACGGCATCGCCCGCATCTATGGCCTGGACGAGGCGATGTCCGGTGAGCTCCTCTCCTTCCCCGGCCCCGA
>JBEKAP010000091.1:0-8477 GCA_050015875.1 Candidatus Dormibacteria bacterium
CAGTTCATCGCGCTGGTCTTCATCATCGGGTACGACGCGGTCGCGACCTTCATCATCGTGAAGCTGATCGGCCTGGTGGTGCCCCTGCGCGCACCGGACGCCCACCTCGAGGCGGGTGACCAGCTGATCCACGGCGAGGTCGCCGTCGATCTCGAGCCCTACCCCGGGGCACCCCACCTACCGGTGCCGGCTGTGGCCGGGGCCACCTGATAGCGACGTCAACCGAATCGACCGGGGGCGTGCGCATGGCGCGTGCGCCCCCGGGCCACCATCCCCTGCACAGACCCGGTGGAGGCGCCGACCATGATCGCGAGATCCGACACCCACATCGCCGAGACCTTCAAGGCAACGACCGTCGAGCTGGCGGGGGATCTCTGCCACGCGAGCCGGCCCCTGCTGCCGGTGTTCCAGGGGCGCATGCTGCGCGTGGACGAGCTCTGTGTCACCTCCGGTCTGGAGCGGCAGAGCCCGCTCGCCGCCACGGTCATGGCGCTGGGCCCTGCGGTCGCAGCGGCCGGATCGAGCGTCGCCCTCATCGGGTGGATGAGCCCCGAGCAGGCGATCAGGCTGGCGGGCGTGGCGGAGGGCGTCGTGGACGTGGCCATCGAGGCGCTGGACGCTCTGGAGACGCTCCGGGAGGGCGGGGAAGCGAACGTGGCCTTTGCCCACGGATTGGCGCACGCCACCCATCTCGCCAGCGCCCTCGCCGCCGGGCCCGTCCAGCCGCGGGATGGCAGCGGCCGCGGCGGCCATCCCCCGCGCGCACCGGCGCTGTGGCCGACGCTGCTCGCATCGCTCAGCATCCGGATCGCCGTCAAACGGCACTGGAAGGACGCCCCCGGGCTCGCCGGATGGACCCAACGTATCGATGCGGCCTCTGCCTGTCGCGATGCGGCGGTCCACAGCATGAGAGCCCACGGCGTGGTCACGGCCACCCGGGCGGAGGCCTCCAGGGAGCGGCTCCTCCGCTGCCTGACGTTTGCCAGCCTCTACTGCGGCTTCGCCATGCTCGAGCGGCCTCCCTGGGCGGGGCCCTGCCCGACCGCTCGCACCCACAGCGCTGTGGACGAACGCGGGCCGGTGCCAGTGCAGGTCGGGAGGAGGCTCGTCTATCCCTTCCGGCCAGGCGGGCAGGGGGCGGTGGCGCTCACCTGACGGGACCACCCCCGGCTACCTCATGGGCCCCCTGTCCCCGTGCCGGGCGGGGGGCCTTCCCTTGCTCACGACCGAAGTTCCCAGTGGGCTTTGGTAGACTCAGCCCCGCATGACCTACATCGTCACCGAGACCTGCGTCGACCTCAAGGACAAGTCCTGCATCGAGGTCTGCCCCGTGGATTGCATCCACGAGACCGACGATGACCGGATGGTGTTCATCGACCCGGACGAGTGCATCGATTGCGGTGCGTGCGTCGATCCCTGCCCCGTCGACGCGATCTTCGCCGAGGAGGATGTCCCGGCGGCCCAGATCGCCTACGTCGACATCAACAAGCTGTACTTCAAGGACAAGGCGGGCGCCCGGGCCCGGCTCGACGAGGTCAAGCCCCGCGCCTAGCCCGCGCTGAGGGGGCTCCGCCCGGTGGGGGGCCACCCGCGGTGGCCGCGTCTGTGCATTCGCCGCAAATCACGGGGTGTCCTTTTGTGCGGATCGCCCAAACGCCCACCCGGGCCTCTCGTCCTCGGAGTCCATGGCAGATCCGCCCCACAACTCGTTAGGCTCACCCAGTTGTGAAAGCAGAGGCTCGGCCCGTGGGGCCGCGCCGGCGGCCAGCGGTTGCAAGGGGAAGTGGATGGCAGACGAGACCAAACCAGCAGGCGGGGCCACCCCGAAGGACGTGATCAAGCGGGCCAGGGAGGCGGGCGTCAAGTTCGTGGACGTGCGCTTCACGGACCTGCCCGGCACCTGGCAGCATTTCAGCATCCCGGTGAGCGAGCTCACCGAGGACCTCTTCGAGAACGGCATCGGCTTCGACGGCTCCTCGATCCGCGGGTTCCAGAAGATCTTCGAGAGCGACATGCTCCTCTTCCCGGACTCGGGCCGCAGCTTCATCGACCCGTGCCTGGAAGTCCCCACCCTGGCCATCGTCTGCGACGTCAAGGACCCGCTGACCCGGGCGCCCTACTCGCGCGACCCGCGCTACATCGCCCACAAGGCGGAGGCCTACCTGGCCAAGTCGGGGGTGGCGGACCTCTCCTTCTGGGGTCCCGAGCTCGAGTTCTACATCTTCAACTCGGTCCGCTTCGACCAGAACTCCCACGAGGGCTACTACCACATCGATGCGGATGAGGGGATCTGGAACAGCGGTCGTGAGGGTGCCAACCTCGGCTACCGGCCGAAGTACAAGGAGGGGTACTTCCCCGTCCCGCCGGCCGATCAGCTCCAGGACCTGCGCAGCCGCATCGTCCTGAAGATGATCGAGTCCGGCTTGGACATCGAGGTGCACCACCACGAGGTCGGGACCGCCGGGCAGACTGAGATCGACATGCGGTTCGGACCCCTGACCGCGATGGCCGACAATGTTCTGCAGTTCAAATACATCGTGAAGAACGTCTGCGCCCAGAACGGCTACACGGCGACCTTCATGCCCAAGCCGCTCTTCGGTGACAACGGCAGTGGGATGCACGTTCACCAGTCGCTCTGGAAGGCCGGGGTTCCGCTCTTCTACGACAAGAACGGCTACGCGCTGTTCAGCGACCTGGGTCGCTGGTACATCGGCGGCCTGCTCAAGCACGCTCCAGCACTGCTCGCCCTGGCCGCGCCGACCACCAACTCCTACCGCCGCCTGGTTCCCGGCTACGAGGCCCCGATCAAGCTCGCCTACAGCGCGCGTAACCGCAGTGCCTGCATCCGGATCCCCACCTACAGCGACTCGCCCAAGGCGCGGCGCCTGGAGTTCCGTTCGCCCGACCCCACCTGCAACCCGTACCTGGCATTCAGCGCCATGCTGATGGCGGGCCTGGACGGTATCGCCAACAAGATCGAGCCGCCCAAGCCGATCGAGGCCGATCTCTACGAGCTGGAGGGCGAGGAGGCCGCCCAGGTCAAGGATCTCCCCGGGTCGCTGCCCGAGGTCCTCGACGCCCTGGAGGCCGATCACGACTTCCTGCTCAAGGGAGACGTCTTCACCCCCGACCTGATCGAGACCTACGTCGCCTACAAGCGCGAGCGCGAGGTGGACCCGGTGGCCCTCCGCCCGCACCCCTACGAGTTCTTCCTGTATTACGACGCATAAACGGAGCGAGGGCCGAGGCGGCACGCCGTAGGCGTGCTGCCAGGCCGCCGCCCACCCGGGCGCCGCGCAAAGCGCGAGCGCTCGGGTGAGGCGGAGGCCGTCAGGGGCGCGAAGCGCCTCGGCCCGAGCGGAGTGCCCGCGTCGTATCGCGCAGCGATACGACGCATGGGGGAGCCAGAGGCGCGAAGCGCCTCGGCCCGAGCGGAGTGCCTGCGTCGTATCGCGCAGCGATACGACGCCTCGAACCACGACGCCTGAGACGCGGCCGGGCGCGAAGGCGCCGCCCTCAGGCGATCCGGCAGGGGATGTCGGCGTCCTCGTCCAGGTGGTAGCTGGCGCAGATCCGGTGGTACCCGTCGGCGACCGTCAGCGGGACGTCGGCGTCCACCCGCCCGCGGACCAGGAGGATCGGTGAGAGCAGGATCCCGGCCGAGACCTTGCCGAGGTCCTTCTTGACGTGGGCGTTGTCGGGCGGCAGGAGCTCCAGGCGGCTGGCCCTCAGCAGGTCCTTCGCCTTGAAGTGGGTGATCGGTGCCTTCCGCAGTGCCGCCACCGCGTTGGTGACCTCACCCTTGGCCATGATCAGGCTCAGGTAGTCGGCGGCGGCGGGGTAGTCGTGATCGTCCGGCTCGGTCTTCCAGTGCTCCTTTGCGGCCATGCTCGGTCTCTCCTCTCGGGTGGCTGATGCGGGGCACGCCATCGGTCCTGCCGGCGAGGAGGCCGGATGGCGCCCGTCAGGCACCGGGCGGTGGCTGCTCACGCGCCACTGTACCGCCGGACCCCGGCCACCGTGCGCATGTCGTCGTCGCCCGCCCGAGGGGCGGCCGACGAATCGTCGCGGCATCCGTCGCCCGGGCGGGCCGGGCGGCGATGCAGCCTCAGGCGACGCTCATCCCTTGGAACGCCGGTTGATGGAGGAGGGCTCGGGTCGCGGAGATCCGGCAGCCCAGCATCTCGAGGATCTCGTCGAGCCGCTCGATCAGCTCGGTCGGCAGCTCGATGGGGTGGTTGTCGATATCCCGCAGCAGCGCAGAAAGTCTCACAGCCTTCTGGTCGATCTTCGCAACGATCTCCTGCGGGCCCTCGACCGCTGCGGCTGACTGGCTCGGCTCCATACGTCGACCTCCGTGCAGATGGCGATCGGTGAACCGGCAGCTGGCCGGACTGGGGCAAAGCCTAGGGGTAGGCGCGGGCCGTGTCCAGGGCTTTTGGTCGCCCAGGGCTGAGGGTCGACCGGGGTGGGGCGCCGGCCCGCCGCCGGCGGCTCGCGGCGGCCCGGCCGGGCGACTCCCCCGCCCGCCTTTCGATGGCTGCAAATGGCGGTGCTAAACTCGCCGCGGCCCTGCCTGGACCGGCGCGGGTGGCGGAACCGGTAGACGCGCGGGACTTAGGATCCCGTGGGGTGACCCGTCCGAGTTCGAGTCTCGGCCCGCGCACGTGGGCGGCTGGCGCCAGCGCCCACCCCGTTCCGTCGTCCAGAATGACGGGCCTGTGACACCAGAGGAGACCATGTGACCACCGCAGCCTCCGACCTGTCCGTCTTTGTCGAGCGCAAGCCGGGCTGGATCGTCGAACTCACCGTCGAGGCACCGGCCGCAGAGCTGGACCGGGCGCTGACCGAGGCGGGCCGGAAGCTCGGAGCCCGCATCCGCATCCCGGGATTCCGGCCCGGCAAGGCTCCGGCTGGCCTGGTCGAGCGCGCCGTCGGCTGGGAGGCCCTGCGCAACGCCGCCGCCGAGGAGCTCGTCCCGCGGCTCTATGGCCGAGCCGTCGAGCAGGAGGATCTCGACCCGGTCGGGGACCCCTCGGTGACCCTCGGCACGGTGGAGCGCGGCCAGCCCGTGAAGTTCACGGCGGAGGTGGCCGTCCGCCCGGTGGTGGACCTGGCCGATTACCGCTCCCTGCGCGTCGATCGGCCGCACACGGAGATCGGCGAGGCCGAGGTGGACTCCGCCCTGGAGGAGGTCCGACGACGCTTCTCCGACCTGGCCGATGTCAGCCGGCCGGCTCAGGCCGGCGACGTCCTCCGCTGCACCCTGGTGATGCGGCGGGGAGAGGAGGTGCTCTCCGGAGGCGAGGAGCGCGATCTGGAGCTGGATCGCGAGCGCCTCGTGCCCGGGCTCGTCGACGCCCTCATCGGCATGACACCCGGCGACCAGCGGCAGTTCCCCCTCTCCCTCCCCGCCGACTACCAGCAGGAGGAGCTTCGTGGGGTGACCGTGGAGGCGGACGCCCACATCCTCCAGATCCGAGAGCGCGTGCTTCCGCCCCTGGACGACGCGCTCGCCGTGCGCGACGGCGGAGCGGAGACGCTGGAGCAGATGCGTGACCACTACCGGGAGCGCCTGGTCGCGGCCGCAGCCGAGAGTGACGAGGAGCGCTTCCAGTCGGACGTCCTCAAGGCCCTCCGGGATCGGGTCAAGGTGGACCTTCCGGCGGCCATGGTCGAACGGGAGCTGGAGCGAGAGCTTGCCAGCATGGAGATCCGGCTGGCCGAGCTGGGCCTTCGCTTCGACCGCTATCTCGAGTACACCGGCGGCAGCCTCGACAAGCTCAAGGCGGAGCGGCGCCCGGCGGCCGCCGACGCCGTCCGGCTCGAGCTCGCCCTGGGGGCCCTGGCCACCGCGGAGCAGATCGAGATCGACGAGCTGCAGGTCGATCACGAGGTCGAGCGGATCGCCGCGGGACGCCGCCTATCCGGCCAGGAGCGCCGCCGTCTGCACGCCGCCGCGCACACCGACCTCCTCCGCCGGGCGGCGGCCGAGCGCGCCTACGAGATCGCCGCCGGCGGCGCCTGACTCAGCCGAACCGCAGCGCGGCCGAGGGCCGGTAGAAACGGACCCGGCAGTGCTCACAGCGGAATACCAGGCGGAGGCCCAGGCGCCCGATCACGCCCGAGTTGCGGTCATCGCAGAGCGGGCACCGTGCGCGCTCCTCCGCGAGGTCCAGCGGGACCGTGCGAAGGGACAGCTCGACGGGCTTGTACTTCCGGGCCATGGCCTCTCCCTCCACCATGTCTCTCAGCCAGGAGTGTCAATATACTTGATACCGTCAGTATCAGCAATACCCCTTGCTCACGGAGGGGTCCGGCGCCTGGCCGGGGTGGTCACAGCGAGAGGTGCCGGAGTTCCCCGGCGGGCCCATCCGGGCCTCGCCACCCCGCGGAGGGCACGGCGGCGGCCCGTGGGTATACTGGCCTGGCAATGACCCTCATCCCCTACGTCATCGAGACCACCAACCGGGGTGAGCGCGGGATGGACATCTACTCCCGCCTGCTCAAGGACCGGATCATCTTCATCGGCACGCCCATCGACGACCAGGTGGCCAACGTGGTCATGGCCCAGCTGCTCTTCCTGGCCGGCGAGGACCCCGAGAAGGACATCTGGCTCTACATCAACTCCCCCGGGGGGTCGGTATACGCCGGCCTCGCCATCTACGACACCATGCAGTACGTGGAGCCGCGGGTCGGCACCATCTGCATGGGCCTGGCGGCCTCCATGGCGGCCGTGCTGCTGGCGGGAGGCGCCCCCGGCCTGCGTTACTCGCTTCCCAACACCCGGATCCTCATCCACCAGGCGAGCGGCGGATTCAGCGGCCAGGCCGCCGACATCCAGATCCATGCCCAGGAGATCCTCCGGGTCAGCCGTCGCATCGACGAGATCCTCTCGCACCACACCGGGAAACCCATCGACGTGGTGCACCGGGACTCGGATCGCGACTTCTTCATGAGCTCCGATGAGGCCAAGGAGTACGGGATCGTCGACGAGATCATCCAGGGCCGGCCCAAGAGCAGCGGCGACGGCTCCTCGCCTCGGGGCGTGGGCAATGTCGGTGTCAGGCCTGCGCGAAGTGAGCCCGCGGACGGGCCCGAGGCCGGGGGCGGCGCCGCCGCCCGCTAGGGCCACGCGATGCGGGTGATCAGATGACCGACCGCGAAGATCGGCGCCGGCACACCCGCTGTTCCTTCTGCGGGAAGGGACAGGAGCAGGTCCGCAAGCTGGTGGCGGGCCCGGGCGTGTACATCTGCGATCAGTGCATCGATCTCTGCCAGGAGGTCCTGGAGGAGGACAACCGCTCGACCTCGCAGAAGCGGGTCAAGTCGGGGATGATGCCCACTCCGCAGGTGATCATGGCCTCGCTGGATCAGCACGTGATCGGCCAGGAGCACGCCAAGAAGGTCCTCTCGGTCGCCGTCTACAACCACTTCCGGCGCATCGCCAACAGCAAGGCGAACAGCGACATCGAGCTCCAGAAGTCCAACGTGCTGCTGGTCGGGCCGACCGGCTGCGGCAAGACATTGCTGGCGCAGACGCTGGCCAAGATCATCGACGTCCCGTTCAGCATCGCCGACGCGACCAGCCTCACCGAGGCCGGCTATGTGGGTGAGGACGTCGAGAACATCCTGCTCCGCCTCATCCAGGCGGCCGACTTCGACATCGCGCGCGCCGAACGCGGGATCATCTACATCGACGAGATCGACAAGATAGCGCGCAAGGCCGACAACCCCTCGATCACCCGGGATGTGAGCGGTGAGGGGGTGCAGCAGGCGCTGCTCAAGATCCTGGAGGGGACGGTGGCCAACGTGCCACCGCAGGGAGGGCGCAAGCACCCGCACCAGGACTTCATCCAGATCAACACGACCAACATCCTCTTCATCTGCGGCGGCGCTTTCGACGGGCTGGAGAAGATCATCGAGCACCGCACCGGCCGCCGTGCCATCGGCTTCACCAGCGAGCCTCTCAAGAGGGGACGCACCAAGGAGTCGACCAAGCTGCTTCGCGAGCTGCAGCCCGAGGATCTTCTCAAGTACGGGCTCATCCCCGAGTTCATCGGCCGCCTGCCGATCGTGGTCACGCTGGACTACCTCGACGAGGACGACGTGGTTCGCATCCTCACCGAGCCCAAGAATGCCTTCGTCAAGCAGTACCAGAAGTTCTTCGCCCTGGACGATGTGGAGCTTGCCTTCCATGAGGGGGCGCTGCGAGCGATAGCCAAACGGGCCCTGGCGCGGGGCACAGGCGCGCGGGGGTTGAAGTCGATCATCGAAGACGTGCTCCTCAACAGCATGTTCGAGGTCCCGAGCCGCCCCGACATCAAGCGCTGCGTCATCACCGAGCAGTCGATCCAGGACGGTGTGGAGCCGCTCCTCCTCACCGAGGAGCCGCGCCACGCCGAGGCCGAGGGGGGAGAGGCGGCCGTCGCCGACAAGTCCGCCTAGCGGCCGAGCGGACGCCGGCGGGAGCCCGG
>JBEKAP010000092.1:0-8436 GCA_050015875.1 Candidatus Dormibacteria bacterium
AGCGGATCTCGACATCCTTGCCGGTGGCGTCCGAGCCGTGGCGGACCCGCTCCCGGGGGGAGGGGAGGAAGCGGACGATGCTGTCCAGGACGAGGGCCGCGCCGCGGGAGCCGATCGCCGCCGCGCAGATGACCGGCACCAGCGTCCCGGTGGACGCGCCGCGGTGAACGGCGTCGCGAACCTCGTCGGAGGAGAGCTCGGTGCCCTCCAGGTACTTCTCGATGAGCGAGTCGTCGGTCTCGGCGGCCGCGTCCATGAGCGCGCTGCGGGCCCGCTCGATCTCACCGACCATCTCCGTGGGAATCTCGCTGGCCTCGGCGCCGCCATCGGTGCCGAACCGATGGGCGCTGCCATCGACCAGGTCCACGTATCCCTGGAACCGCTCCGCCGCCCCGATGGGAACCACGACGGCGATCGGCTTGCGGCCGAAGGCCTCCCGCAGCGCGTTGACGGTGGCCTCGTACGCCGCGTTCTCCCGATCCATCCGGTTGACCACGATCAGGCAGGGGAGACCGGCTGCGGTGATCATCTCCCAGGCCAGCTCGGCCCCGACCGGCACGGAGCCGTTGGCACTCACCACGAGAACGGCGGCATCGGCACCGCTCAGGGCGCAGGCGACCTCGCCGGCGAAGTCCTGAAAGCCGGGGGCGTCGATGAGGGTGACCTGGGTGTCCTTCCAGTCGCAGTGGGCGACCGAGGAGCTGATGGAGATGGAGCGGCGCTGCTCCTCCGGTTCGAAGTCGAGGATCGAGGTGCCCTGATCGGTCGAGCCGAGCCGGGGCGTCGCCCCCGCCGTGTGCAGCAGCGCCTCGCACAGGGTGGTCTTGCCGTCATGGCTGTGGCCGACGACGGCCACCGTGCGAATGCGATCCGGTGCTGGCGTGGGCATGATGTGACGACCTCCTCGGAGACGTCGGCCCCTCTGGGGCGGCGGTGGCAGCCAATGGTATTGCGGGGCGTCACGACTCCGTCCGCTCCGGGTCAGGCGGGCTGGCTGGCTGGCGGAGGCGGATGCTTCGAGGGCAGACTTCCCTCTGGATGATCGCCCCCCGCCTCGCCGTTTTCGCCCTCCTCCTCACCGCCTGCGGCGGAGAGGCGGCTCTTGCCACTGCCACGCCCAGCTGCCGGCCGGCGCCCACCCTGTCGATGCCATCCGCCGCGGCGGCTCCGGTGGAGGCGGTGGCCGACCAGGCGCTCGTCGACCCGGGCGGCACGGTGACCTTCACCGAGACCGCCGCCGGTCCGGCCAACCTCGAGATCGACTGCACCCAGCCGTTGCAGGTCATCGTCACCGACGGCACCGGGCTGGGCGTCTTCAGCGGGTACTCGGCCTCCGCCCCGGCCAGCGAGTGTGGGGACGTCACCCTGGCCAGCGGGGCCTCCACGACCTACCAGGTCGTCTGGCCGGTGGACTCCTCCATCCCGGGCGGCACCTACACCGCCACTCTGGTCCTCGGCGACGCGCCCGAGCTCACCCTGACGCTGGCGGTAGGGACCCTGCCCGGCGAGTGCTGACCGGCGTGCGTCGGTCGGGCTCGGCGACCACCACCACGCTGTCACAGAGGGGGCTGCCCGGATAGCGGCTCCAGCCGTCGAAGGTGTTGGTCACCCGCATCCCGGCCCGGGCGAAGACCACTTCCAGCTCCTCGAAGCGCAGCAGCCGGCTGGTGGTCTGCTGGACGGCGACGCTGCCGTCGGGAAAGACCGCGACCTCGCGGAGGATGAAGAGGTTGCGCGCACGGTCGTAGACGCTGTCGCTGAGGAGGAGCTGGCGGCGCTTGCCGAGCAGCGAGCTGTCGGCGACCTCCCAGGCGGAGAGCCGGCCCGGCAGCTGGTCGGGCCGCAGCCGGAACTCGGCGATCATCCGCCCGCCGGGACGCAGCGACGCGGCGAGCCGGCGCAGCGCGGAGGCCTGCCGGGGGGCGGTGAGGTTCTCGAGGACGTAGTAGATGAGGACGACCGCGTCATACCGGGGCTCGACCGGCACGTTGCGGACGTCCCCCACCTCGAAGCGGGTGAGACGCGCCACCCCGCTGGCGCGCGCCTCCTTCCGGGCGTGCCGGATGACGGCGGGTCCGAGGTCGATGCCGTGGACCCGGTAGCCGAGCTCGGCGAGCCCCACCGCGTAGAGGCCGGGCCCGCAGCCGGCGTCCAGGATGTGGGCCGGCGGGTCGGGGAGGAGCTGGCGAATGCGGGTCAGGTGCCGTGCGATCAGGACCCGGCGCCGGCTGGCCCCGTCGTGAGCCTGGTCGAGGTGCTCGGCCAGGAGGCGGCGGCTGAATACCGGGTCGGACCAGTCCAGCTCGGCGTCGGGGTCGAACGGGCGCGGCCAGGCGGGAAAGCGGGAGAGACGTCGGACCAACGGCACGGGTGGGCCAATTCTGGCCCCCCGCGCGGCGTGGCCGGGCCGGCACCGTGCTGAAGAGCCCCGTTGCACCGATCGGTGGAAACCAGCCCCTGCTAGTCTCGTCGCCGTGAGCGTGACTCCGACGCCTCTCTCGGGGGCCATCGCCTTCGTGATCGCCTACGCGGTGGGTGCGCTGCCGGTCGCCTGGCTGCTGGTCCGTCGGGAGAAGGGGATCGACCTGCGCCTCCTCGGGGGTACGGGCGCGATCGACACCCTGCGGGCGGCCGGTCCGTCGACGGCGCTCCTCGCCGCCCTCATCGAGATGCTCAAGGGGGGTGTGGTGGGCCTCACCGCCTTCCTCCTCAGCCACCACAGCGACTGGTTCGCGGCCAGCGCCATCGCCGGGTGCGTGGTGGGAGACGCGTTCCCGGTCGGCTTCCGTCGCGGCGGGCGCGGGCTGGTGCCGCTGATCTCAGGACTGGCGCTCTCCCTCCCCCTCGCCGGTCTTCTCTGCGCCGTCATCGCGGTCCCGGTCGCGATCACCACGCGGATGCGAGGGAGCGTCTACGACCTGGCGGTGACCGTCGCCGTCCCCCTCGGTCTGCTGCTCGGAAGCTTCGATTGGCGTACCCTCGCGCCCGCGGCCGTGATCGTCCTCGCTCTGGTGATCCGCTCCCGCATGCGGCGCGTCGCACGGGCCCGCGCCGGGCTGACCCATCGCGCCGGTGCCACCATCCTCGACCTACCCTCCCCGCCCAGACAGGAGCCCTGAATGCACGCCGTAGCCAGCATTGACAGCCTCGTCCAGGGGTGGGTCGGGAGCTACGGGCTCCTGGCCATCCTCCTCCTCATGACCGTGCAGTGCGTTGGCGTCCCCTTCCCCAGCGAGGTGATCATGCCGGTCGCCGGCTACCTCGCCTCCACCGGGCGGCTCAGCCTGCTGGCGGTGATCGCGGTGGGCATCGTGGGCAATGTGGTGGGATCGCTGATCGCCTACGGGCTGGCGGCGTGGCTCGGCGAGCCGGTCCTGCTCGGCCCGGGGCGGTACATCGGCATCCGCGCCCATCACGTGGAGATCGCCGATCGGTGGTTCCGCCGCAACGGGACGGGTGCCGTCTTCTGGGGCCGCTTCCTCCCGGTGATCCGCACCTACATCTCGTTCCCGGCGGGGCTGGCCCGGATCCGGATCACCACCTTCACGGCGATGACCTTCCTCGGCACCCTGCCCTGGACCGGCGCGCTCGCCATCGGCGGCTACGAGGTCGGGAAGAGCTGGACCCGCATCTCGGGGCCGATCGGCTACGCCGGCATAGCCCTGGCCGTCCTCCTCGTGGGGGTGGTCCTGGTGTGGTGGGCCCGCGGGCGGGGGCGCGCGACGACCGCGACCACCGGTCCCGCGTCGGGCGGACCATCGGACCCCGATCTGAGCGCCTGACCGGTGATCGGGCTCGTCGACATCGGGGGAACCAAGTGCCTGACCAGCGTCACCGGTGAGTTCGGCCTGCCGGGAACCCCGCTGGTGCGCCCGACCCCGAAGGTCGGCGACCCGGGCGGCTTCCTCGCCGCGATGCTCGACAGCGTCCGGGGCGCGAGCGGACTGGAGGCGATCGCGGTGGCGACGCCCGGCCCATTCGATCGCGAGCGGGCAAGGCTCCTCAACCCCCCCGGTCTGTCCGAGGCATGGCACGGCCTGGACCTCCGATCGACCCTGGGCAGGCACTTCGGCTGCCCGGTGTTCGCCGAGAACGACGCCAATTGCGCCGCCCTCGCCGAGGCGCGATTCGGAGCCGGGCGGGGCTTCCCGACCGTCGCCTACTACACCGTGAGCACCGGCATAGGTGCTGGAGTGGTGCGCGATGGCGAGCTGGTGATCGCCCGCCACGACACGGAGGCGGGCCATCAGGTGCTCTGGCCCGCGCACCTTGGCGGCCCGAGGTGCCACTGCGGAGGCCACGGCTGCCTGGAGGCCCTCGCCAGTGGCAACGCCATCCGCCAGCGATTCGGCGTCGCCGCTCAGGACCTCGACGACCCCGCCGCCTGGGGTGAGATCGGCCGCTGGCTGGGATTGGCGGTTGTCAACACGGTGGCGCTGCTGGACTGCGACGTCGTGGTCTTCGGGGGCGGGGTGGTGAAAGCCTGGGAGAAGTTCGAGCGCGAGTTGCGCCGGACGGTCGCCGAGAGCCTCTTCCTCCAGCCGTCGCCGGAGATCCGGCGAGCCGAGCTGGGCGATGACCGGAACGTCTGGGGTGCCATGACCCTGGTCCGAGGTTTGGCGCCGACCGCAACGCTGGTACAGTGACGGGGTGTCCAAGCGAGTCAGCACTGTCAGCATCGATGACGTCATCGCCTCCATAGAGACGGCGCGCGACAAGGTGATGGCCGACGAGGTCAAGTCCCTGGTCAAGCTGGGGCTCCCCAAGAGCGTCGCCTACAAGATGGTGGCGGAGCGCTACCGGCAGCGCAGCGAGAGCGACGAGGGTGAAGAGGCCGCGGGTACCCCGTGGCCTGATATGTCCTGATAGCGGGACCCCACCCTCCGTCGAGGCCAGGGCTGCATCGGGCCCTTCCGAGCGAGCTGGCGGCGCGGCACGGGAAGACGGGTGAGGGCCGGGGCTCGGCATACTGTCGGCCAGGATGGCGTACCTCCCCAACGGAGCCGATGAGCGCCGGCAGATGCTGGAGGCGATCGGTGCCGCCAGCGTGGAGGAGCTGTTCGCGACGGTCCCGGAGCGGCTGCGCCACCCCCGGCTGACCCTTCCCGAGCCGCTCGCCGAGCAGGAGCTGGTCACCGAGCTGGAGCGCCTGGCGGACCGCAACCGCCCCCTGGGATCCCTGGACTCCTTCCTCGGGGCCGGCGTTTATCGCCGCTACGTCCCGGCCATCGTCCGAGCCGCGATCGCACGTCCCGAGTTCTACACGGCCTACACGCCCTACCAGGCCGAGGCGTCGCAGGGAACGCTGCAGACGATCTTCGAGTTCCAGTCGATGATCTGCGAGCTCACCGGCCTGGACGTCGCCAACGCCTCCCTCTACGACGGCGCGACCGCGGCCGCCGAGGGGGTGATGATGGCCGTGGCCCAGACCGGCCGGGACCGGGTGGTCGCCGCCGCCGACCTGCACCCTGAGACGCTCGCCGTGATCCGGACGTATGGACAGGGACGCGGTGTCGAGGTGCGGACCACCGACGACGTGAGCACAGCGGTGGGAACCGGCGATGCCTGCGCGGTCGTCGCCCTGCCCGGCTTTCTCGGAACAGTGGAGGAGCTCGCTCCCGCGGCCCAGGCCGCCAGGGCGGTCGGAGCCATCTCGATCTGCTGTGCGGACCCGTTCGCCTGCGCGCTGCTCAGCCCGCCCGGAGACCTCGGCTTCGACATCGCGGTCGGGGACGGCCAGCCGCTCGGCGTACCGCCGTCCTTCGGCGGCCCCCACCTCGGCTTCATGGCGGCCCGGCAGGAGCTGATGCGGCGCATGCCCGGCCGTCTGGTCGGCCTCACCCACGACCGCCAGGACAGGCGTGCCTACGCGCTGACCCTGCAGGCCCGTGAGCAGCACATCCGGCGCGAGAGGGCGACCTCCAACATCTGCACCAACCACGCCCTGACCGCCCTGGCGGCGACCGTCTACATGGCCAGGATGGGAGGAGCCGGGATGCGCCGGGTGGCTGAGATCTCCATCCAGCGCGCCCACGCACTGGCCGATCGGCTATCCGCTGTGGACGGCCTCGAGCTGGCGGAGCCGGCGCGCCCCTACCTGTGGGAGTTCGCGCTCCGAGTGCCCGGCGAGGCCGAGGACTTCGCCAGGGCGATGCGCCACCAGGGGATCGTCGCCGGCCTGCCGCTCGGGCGATTCGACCCGGCCCGCCGTGAGCAGCTGCTGGTCTGCTGCACCGAGACGAGCAGCCCGGCCTCCCTGGACCGGTACGTCGAAGCGGCCTCCCGCTTCGCCGATCCGGTCACGGTGAACCGATGAGCGAGACGGTGGAACGGGGCATGGAGATGAGGCGGGTGCCGGCGCCCGAATGGGCGGGCGAGGAACCGCTCGTCTTCGAGCTGGGCGGCGACCTGGAGAGAGGGCCGCGGGAGGTGGAGACGGGTGTCGCGGACCGCCCGCTCGCCGAGCTCCTGCCCGGCGTCGCCCTCCGGGCCAGCCCGGCGGCCGTCCCTGCGGTTCCCGAGCCGGTGCTCGCCCGGCACCTCGGACGTCTCGCCCGCCGCAACCACAACCTGCACCAGGGGATCTACCCGCTCGGCAGCTGCACCATGAAGTACAACCCGGCGGTCGATGAGGAGGTGGCGAGGCTGGCCGGTTTCGCGGACATCCATCCCTACCAGGACGCCGACGACGTCCAGGGCGCGCTGCAGCTGATGTGGGAGCTGGAGCGGCTGCTCTGTGAGGTCACCGGGATGGCTCGGATCTCCCTCCAACCTGCCGCCGGGGCCCACGGCGAGTGGACCGGGTTGCGGATGATCCAGGCGTATCACGCCTCCCGCGGCGACACGCACCGGACTCGGGTGCTCATCCCCGACTCCGCACATGGGACAAACCCGGCCTCGGCAGCTCTGGCGGGTCTCGAGGTGGTGACCATACAGAGCAACCCCGATGGCACCGTCGACGTCGCCGACGTCGCGCGGCATCTGGACGGCAGCGTGGCGGCCATCATGATGACCAACCCCAACACGCTCGGGGTCTTCGAGAAGGACATCCTGGAGATCGCCCGCATCGCTCACGAGGCGGACGCGCTCCTGTACTACGACGGCGCCAACCTCAACGCCCTGGTCGGGGTTGCCCGTCCCGGAGACATGGGCTTCGACGTGGTCCACCTCAACCTGCACAAGACCTTCTCGACACCCCACGGTGGTGGCGGACCGGGCAGTGGCCCGGTCGGGGTCGGGGAGGCGCTCATCGGATTCCTTCCGGTGCCCACGGTGGAGAGGGAGGGGAGCCGCTTCCGGCTCGACCACGACCGTCCCCTCTCCATCGGCAAGGTGCGGTCCTACTACGGCAACTTCGGGATGCTGGTGCGCGCCTACGCCTACATCCGGGCCTACGGCTCCTCCATCTCCGCGGTGGCAGAGAACGCCGTCCTCAACGCCCGCTACCTCCAGTCGCGCCTGCGCGAGACCTTCCCGATGGCGGTGCCGACCGACTCGATGCACGAGTTCGTGGCCACCACCAGGGGCGGCCGGGTGGCGGGTCTGCGGGCCATCGACGTGGCCAAGCGGCTGCTCGACTACGGGGTCTACGCACCGACCGCATACTTCCCCACCACGATCCCGGAGGCCCTCATGTTCGAGCCGACGGAGACGGAGTCCATGCGCAGTCTCGACCTGCTCGCCGATGTCTGCGCCGCCATCGTGGCGGAGGCCGAGGAAGACCTCGACCACGTCCGCGGCGCGCCGTATCTGACGCCGGTCAGCCGCGTCGACGAGGTGGAGGCAGCGCGCCGGCCGGTGTTGCGGTGGAGACGCGCGGAGTGACCGCCGAGCGCGACGAGCTGCACCGGCTCCTCGCCGAGCGCGCCTTCCGCTGGGGGGACTTCGTGCTCGCGAGCGGGAGGCGGAGCGACTACTTCTTCGACGCCAAGCAGGTGACCCTGGAGGGTCGCGGTCTCTTCCTGGCGGCGTCTCTGATGCTGGCGCGCTGCCGCGAGCTGGCCGTCACCGCGGTGGCCGGGGACGACGGCGTGGGTCCGCTCCTGGGGGCGATCGTGGCCCTGAGCGGGGCCGGCTCGGACCCGCCGCTCCGCGCCTTCATGATCCGCAAGGCGGAGAAGGTTCACGGCACCGCGGCCAAGATCGCAGGGCCGGCGCCGGTACCGGGCGAGCGCGTGGCTCTCATCGAGGATGTCGTCACCACCGGCGGATCGGCCTTCCGCGCCCTGGAGGCGCTTGCGCCCACCGGCGTGCTGGTCGCGGAGGCCATCGTCCTGGTCGACCGCGAGGAGGGCGCGGAGGCCGCCCTGCTGGCGCGGTCCCTGCCCCTGCACGCGCTTTTCCGGCGCAGCGAGTTCGGCACTCGCAGCTGAGAGGCGGCTGAGAAAGGCGCGACACCACCGCATCGTGGCCAAGGTTTCAGCGGCCTCTCAGGGA
>JBEKAP010000093.1:0-8431 GCA_050015875.1 Candidatus Dormibacteria bacterium
CTGGACGGTCACTGGAACGGTCCGGCGAGCCTCGGCAGCGGGCCGATGGGCAGCCAGCCGGAGGTGACCTCGTGGGGTGGAGGCCGGGTCGACGTCTTCTGGGTCGGGACCGACGGCAACCTGTGGCACGACTGGTACCAGAACGGCTGGACCGGGCCCCAGAACCTCGGAGGCACACCCCTCGATTCGTTGCCCTCCCCGGTGACGACCGGCCAGCCCGGCTACCTCGACGTGGTCTGGACCGGGCCCAGCTCCACCCTCTGGCACGCCACCTACACCGACTGACCGGCCCGGCAGACAAGGTCGGCGGGCGCGTGACCGCCGGAGAGGGCGGCAGGGAGCAGTTGCCCCTGCCGCCCTCTTGCGACTACCCTGTCGCCGGCCGCCAGCTGTGGCAGGCGGCGAGCCCGGCTCCCTGTAACCCGCAGGGGCGCACGCTCGTTCCATTCCTCGAGTCGAGCCGTCCGGCTCCTGTGACGGCAGAGGAGGATTCCCATGTCCCGCTTCTCGCCGGTGCGCTGGCGTGTCGGGTTGACCGCGCTCTGCACAGCTGCGCTCGTGGTGCTGGTCGTGACTCCCGCCTTCGCGCGATCCTCTGCCGCACCCGCACACGAGGATGCCCCGGCGGCGCTCACCAGCGCCCCGGCTCCGCTCATGGCCTCGAACGCCTATCCGGTGTACAGCGGGGGGCAGAGCGTCGAGGTGTTCTGGGCCGGCGAGGACGGCAACCTCTGGAGCGTTGCCAACAACCCCTCGGGCGGCTGGGGCGTGGGGTGGTTCGCCGCGCAGGATCTCGGCATCGGGCCGATTGATGCGGCACCCCATCCGGTGTCGCCCGGCAACGGCTCCATCGACGTCTTCTGGAAGAGTGCCGGCGCCAACCTCGAGCTGGCCTCGTACCAGCCGGGCAGTGGCTGGTCCGGGCCCACCGCGCTCACGACCGGGGGCGACATGGCGTCCGACCCCAACCCCGTGTACACCGGCGGCCAGACCGTCGATGTCTTCTGGAAGGGGATCGACGGCAACCTCTGGCACGTCTGGACGACCGACGGGGCGACGTGGAGCGGCCCCCAGAGCCTGGGCGCCGGCCCCCTCGGCTCGCAGCCGGATCCCGTCGCGACGGGCGGCGGTGGCGTGGACGTCTTCTGGCAGACGCCCGCCGGGTCGCTCGCGGAGGCGCAGTACATCTCCGGTCAGGGGTGGACAGGCGCGGAGAACCTGGCGGCGTTCAGCGGCGTGATGGGCTCCGAACCCAGCGCGGTCGACCAGGCAGGGACGATTCAGGTGTTCTGGGAGGGGACCGACACCGATCTCTGGTCGGCGTCGAATGGCGGCAGTGGGTGGGGCGGACCGTACGGGACCTCGATCCCCGGTGGCATGGTCTCCGGCCCGAGCGCCGTGTACAGCGGCGGTCAGACCGTCGATGTCTATTGGGAGGGATCTGGCGATCTCCTCACCCACGTCTGGAACACGGGGACGGGGTGGCAGCAGCCGGCAACCGTCCCGTACGGCTTGTCGATGGCCGCTGCGCCGAACGCGATCTCACCCGGCGGGAGCAGGATCTACGTCGCCTGGACCGCGGCGGACGGCAACGTGGGTCTCGACGCCTTTGACGCATTCTCCGCATGTCCGGCCAGCGAGGCCTGCGGAGTGAGCAACGGCGACCTGACCTCTCTGGGGAACATGGCCTCGACGCCCGCCCCCGTGTACAGCGGCGGCCAGACAGTCGACGCCTACTGGGACGGAAACAATGGGCAGCTCTGGCACGAGTGGGACCAGGGCGCCGGCTTCCTCGGGCCGGCCGACAACTTCTACGGGTCGGTGACCGTACCCGCCGGTTCGTCTCCCCACCCCGTCTCACCGGCCCCGGGTGACGTCGAGGTCTTCTCCCGGGGCACCGACGACAACCTCTGGCTGACCCAAGCCTCGGGCTACATCGCGACGCCGGGACGGCTGACCACGACCGCGAACCTGGCCTCCGACCCCTACCCGGTGTACTCCGGCGGGGAGACCATCGACGTCTTCTGGAAGGGGACCAACGGCGACCTCTGGCACATCTGGACGACCAACGACGGCTCCTCGTGGACCGGCCCCCAGGACCTGGGCGACAGCGGCCTCGGCTCCGCCCCCCACCCCGTCTCCAACGGCAGCGGCTCCATCGACGTCCTCTGGCGGGGCACTGACAACAATTTGTGGTTGGCCGACTACGTTCCCGGCAGCGGATGGACCGGTCCCGAGCGGCTGACCACCGGGGGCAGCCTCGCCTCCGACCCGTACCCCGTCTACTCCGGGGGCAGCACCGTCGACGTCTTCTGGGAGGGCGCCGACGGCAGCCTCTGGCACGTGTGGACGGTCAACGGCACCACCTGGAACGGTCCCCAGAGCCTCGGCGACGGTCCGCTCGGCTCCGCCCCGCACCCCGTGGCCACCGGCAACACCGGCATCGACGTCTTCTGGAAGGGGACGGACGGTCACCTCTGGGAGGCGGAGTACATCCCGGGCAGCGGGTGGTCCGGCGCCATCGGCCTCGCCGCCTACAGCGGCACCCTGGGCTCCGAGCCACAGCCGGTGAATGTCGGCGGTCAGATCGAGGTCTTCTGGGCCGACCCCGACGCCAACCTGAGGTACGCCATCAACGACAACGGGTGGGTCGCCCCCGGAGCCTGACCGGGAGTCCGTTTTGAGGGCGGCCTGGGCCTCGCGTGCTCAGCCGCCCTCGGCCGGCTACCCCAGCTCGAGGTGCTCGATCCGGCCCTCGCGGCAGTCCACGGTCGCGCTCAGGTGGTGACTGAGCGGTCCCGCGGGGACGGGCGCCAGCGCGGGGCCCCAGACCACCTCGTCGTCGGCGACCTCCAGCTCCACGTCGACCTGGTCGGCACCGTCCTCCCGCCAGTAGGCGGCGGTGACACAGCGCTCCCCGCCATCCTCCAGCGAGTGGGCGGCGCGGCCGATCAGGTGATAGGTCTCCGGGTCGCTCTCGACGGCGTCGAGCGCGTCCGCATCCAGGTACTCGGCGAAGCGGGGCCGGTGGGGGGTGTCGAGCCTGGCCAGGTCGCCGAGAAGCCGGCTCAGCAACTCCGACACCCGGGTCGTCTCCGACGCCCGGATCGCGGCGTCCTTGTTCCAGCCCTCGTCGCGGGCCGGCGCCACGTGGATGAAGGTCATCTCTCTTCTCCCCTCCGCAGGCGGCCGCGGCCGCACTCCGGACGCCGCATCATAGCTGAGTGGGGCGGGATCGCGAGGGGCGGCCCGAGGCGCTCGGTCGCCGAGCCCGAGCCGCCAGGCACCCGCTCAGGATGGCCTGTCGGGTCGCACCCCCGGAATAGACTGCCCCGACGTGGAACCCGCCCCGAACGACCGCCGCGGTAGGCGCTGGGCCGCCGCCGGCACCGTCGTGCTCGGGATCCTGCTCGCGGTCGCCATCGAGCGGCTCAGCCGGCAGGTGCCCTTCAACTCCGACCAGGCCAGCTCGGTGCTGGAGGGCTGGGCCATGTCCCACGGCAACGTGCTGCTCGGCGGCTGGACGCTCCCGTCGGACAGCTTCTTCACCGACAAGCTCCCCCTCCTGGCGCTCCTCGAGCGGTTCCAGGGCCTGACCTCGGCGGTCGAGTACGAGGCGGCCGGCCTGCTCGGCGCCGGCGTCGTGCTGGCCGGGATGTGGCTGGCCGGGGCCCGCCTCCGGGGGCGCACCCGGGCGGTGGCGATGCTGGTGGCCGGCGCCCTCCTCGCCTCCCAGGCCCTGCTCCTCCCGGCGAACGGTCCCTCCTTCCCATCGGGCGTCCTGCTGCCCGCCGGGAGCGACCACGCCGCCAGCCTTCTCCTGCTGCTGGTCGCCTATCTGGCCCTCGAAGGCGTCGGGCGATCGAGGCTGTGGCTGGTGCTCGCCTGGCTGGCGCTGGCGCTGGCGAGCATCGGGGATCCCCTGGCCGCCGTCGTGGGCGGCGGCGCCATCGCCGCGGTGGCGGTCCTCGACCTTGCAGTCGGGCGGCGCGATGGTGCCCGGAACGACGTGGTCCTGATCTGCGTCGGGCTCTCGTCCGCGGTCGCCGCTCCGCTGGCGTGGTGGGGGATCCGGAGGGCCGGCGGTTACACCGCCGCCCCCCTGCTCGGGGGCGGGTATGGCCTGCCACCCCTCGTCTCCTCCCTCAGCCACAACCTCTCCGTCGGCGGTCAGGCGCTCCTCACCCTCTTCGGAGCGGACTTTCTCAGCCACCCCGCCGGCCTGGCCTGGGTATCGATCGTCCTTCACCTGAGCGGCCTGGCCCTGGTGGTGGCCGTGCTGGTCGTCCTGCTCCGCCCCCGCCGCTGGCTGGAGCTTGACCTGATATCCCGGATCCTCGCGTTCGGCATGCTGGCGGACGCCGCCGCCTACCTCATCGGCCAGCAGGCCACGGACCTCACGTCGGCCCGGTACCTCGTCCCCTTCCTGGGTTTCGGGGCGGTGCTGGCCGGGAGGCAGGGTGTGCCCCGGCTGATGGCCCTGCGCTCCCGCCTCTGGCTCGGAGGTGTGGCCCTCGGCGCTGCCTACGCTGCCATCTTCGCGGCCGGTGCGGTCGCCGCACAGCCGGCACCCGCACCGTTCGCGGCGGTGACCGCGTGGCTGACAGACCACGGAGCCTCGGACGGGCTGGGCACCTACTGGGACGCCAACGTGGTAACGGTGAGCAGTGGCGGGGCGATCAGGGTCCGGGCAGTCAGCGCGGCCTCCGGGTCCCTGGCCCCCTTTCTCTGGCACACCACCATCGCCTGGTACGAGCCGGACCACGACCGCGCCACCTTCGTCATCCTGGCCGCGGGGGACACCGCCGACCGGTCGGTGGTCGAGACTTCCCTCGGCCCGCCCAGTGAGACGGCGAACGTGGCCGGCACCACGATCATGGTGTGGCCCGGCAACGTGATGGGCGAGCTCGCTCCGCCCTGAGGACGGGCAGCGGGCGCGACCTGACCGGGCCGGCCGGATCCGCGCGACTAGACTGGCTCGACGTGGAGCACCGGCCCTCCGCCCGCGAGGCGGCACCGCCCATATACCTCGACCACGCCGCGACCACCCCTCTCGACACCCTGGTCCGCGCCGAGCTCCTGCCCTGGCTCGGGGAGCTGTTCGGCAACCCCTCGTCCGCCCATCTCCACGGCCGGCGGGCCCGCGCGGCGGTGGACGCCGCCCGCGACCGGGTCGCCGCCGCCGCCGGCTGCGCCACGCGGGAGGTGATCTTCACCTCGGGCGGGACCGAGGCCGACAACCTCGCCCTCCGCGGGGTGCTGGAGCGGTGGGGGCCGGAGCGCGGCCGCCATCTGGTGGTCAGCGCCATCGAGCACGAGGCCGTCCTCGCGACGGCTCGGGGGCTGGCGGAGGCGGGTCGGGCTGCCCTGACGGTCGTCGACTGCGATCACCAGGGGCGGATCGATCCCGCCGCGGTGGCCGGCGCGGTCAGACCCGACACCGTTCTGGTCTCGGTGATGCTCGCCAACAACGAGGTGGGGACTGTCCAGGACGTCGCGGCGATCGCGGCCGCCGTCCGTGCCCGCAACCCGAGGTCCCTGGTGCACGCCGACGCGGTCCAGGCTCTGGGACGGCTCCCGCTCGGGCTGGACGCCCTCGGGATGGACCTCCTGAGCCTCAGCGCGCACAAGGCGTACGGCCCCCAGGGTGTGGGAGCGCTGGTGGCTCGCCACGGCGTCTTCCCCGCCGCCCAGATCACCGGCGGGGGTCAGGAGCGGGAGCGGCGGTCGGGCACGGAGAACGTGGCCGGAATCGTGGGCTTCGGCGCGGCCGCCGAGCTGGCCGAGCGCCGGCGCGAGGCCGACGCCCGCGAGCTCTCCCAGTTGGCTGGTTGGCTGACCGACCTACTGACCGAGAGCATCGACGGACTGGACGCCACCGGCGATCCGAAGGACCGGCTCCCCGGGCTCTGCAGCTTCGTGGTCACGGGATGCAGGAGCGAGCTGCTCCTCGCCGTCCTCGACGAGCTGGGGGTCTCCGCATCGGCCGGGAGCGCCTGCTCCAGCGGCGCGCCGGTCCCCTCCCACGTCCTCGCCGCCATGGGCTTCGGCGAGCTGGCCGGTTCTGCGCTGCGGCTGAGCCTCGGCCGCTCAACGACCCGGGCTCTGCTGGAAGCGGCCGCCGAGCGGGTCCGGATCGCAGTGGCCAGGGTGCGCGGCGGCTGAGGGGTCGCCGCGGCCAGCCGATGATCGTCTGGCACTCCATGGCTGCGCGGGCGCGGACCGCCCCTGCTCGTGCCGGGGAGACTCACGCGATGTCCGGCTTCCGACAACACACGCAGCGGCCGCAACGGCTGGGCGTTCGCCGGCATGATCCGGACCCGGGAGGCGTCGGACCGCCCCCACCGGCTACAATTCCCGGTATGACGGTCGGGATTTCGACGTCGGCGTCGTTCAGCATGCGGGTGAGCTCCAAGGCTCACTACGGGCTGCGGATGATGACCGAGTTCGCCAGAGCCTACGGGAAGGGTCCGATGAGCCTCGCCGAGGTGTCCCGCACCGAGCACCTTCCCCTCTCGTACCTCGAGCAGCTCGCAGCCCAGCTTCGCCGCGGCGGCCTCGTCGACTCGACGCGCGGCGTCCACGGCGGCTACCGCCTCACCCGCCACCCCGATTCGATCTCGGTGCTCGACGTGGTCCAGGTGGTGGAGGGGGAGGTGGCCCCGGTCGAGTGCGTCGCCCACGACTACGTCCAGGGCACCTGCATCCGGGAGGGAGACTGCGCCTCGCAGACCCTCTGGCGCCGGCTCAAGGCGTCGATCGATACAGTGCTCAGCCAGACGACCCTGCAGGAGCTGGTCACCGACCATGCCCTGGTCGACAGCTTCGCCCCGCTCCCCCTCCTCACCGAACGGATGGGGCTGCGCTCGGTTCAGGAGGTGGCCCATGTCTGAGATCGCCGAGGAGGCCCGGGTGGCGGCCGCAACCAGTGCCGCGGGCGCGTCTCCCACCGCCGAGCTGCACGTCGACGGCCTCCACGTCTCGGTCGAGGGCAAGCCGATCCTGGACGGCGTCGACCTGCGTGTCCCGGTCGGCCAGGTCCACGTCCTGATGGGGCCCAACGGCTCCGGGAAGTCCACCCTCGCCTACAGCCTGATGGGCCACCCCAAGTACCAGGTGACCGGCGGCGCCGCCAGCTTCGACGGCCAGGATCTGCTCGCGCTCAGCCCCGACCGCAGGGCCAAACTCGGGCTCTTCCTCTCCTTCCAGAACCCGATCGCCATCCCGGGGGTGACCACGGTCAACTTCCTCCGAGCCGCGCTGCGGGCGCAGGGGAAGGAGCTGCCCGCCCGCGAGTTCATCGCCCGCCTGGGAGAGGAGATGGCGGCGCTCCGGATGGATGCGAGCTTCCGCTCCCGCTACATCAACGACGGCTTCTCGGGAGGGGAGAAGAAGCGGGCCGAGACCCTCCAGCTCGCCATGCTGGAGCCCCGTCTCGCCATCCTCGACGAGCCCGACTCCGGCCTCGACGTCGACGCCCTGCGCATCGTGGCCGACGGCGTCCTCCGGGTCATGGAGAGGAGCGAGGGGCGGATGGGGGTGCTGCTCATCACCCACTACTACCGGATCCTGGAGAACCTCACCCCCGACCGGGTCCACATCATGCACCAGGGCCGGATCGTGGACAGCGGTGGCCCGGAGCTGGCCCACCTGATCGAGCGCGAGGGCTACGAGCCCTACCTCGGCGCGAGCGGCGCCGCGACAGCTGAGGTGGCCCCGCGATGACGGTCCAGGCCCACGAGCTGACCAAGGATTACAAGTACGGCTTCCACGATGTCGACGTTTCGGTGTTCCGAACCGAGAAGGGCATCTCGCCGGAGGTCGTCGCCGCCATCTCCGACCACAAGCAGGAGCCGGAATGGATGCTCAGGTTCCGGCTCAAGGCGCTGGAGCACTTCTTCAAGCGGCCCATGCCCACCTGGGGCGCGGATCTCTCCGGCATCGACTTCGACAACATCTACTACTACATCAAGCCGGTCGACGAGATGGGACGGACCTGGGACGAGGTCCCCGACTCGATCCGGAACACCTTCGACCGCCTGGGCATCCCCGCGGCGGAGCAGAGGTTCCTGGCCGGGGTCTCGGCCCAGTACGACTCCGAGGTCGTCTACCACAGCATCCGCGAGGACCTGAGCAAGCTGGGGGTGCTCTTCAGCGACTGCGACACCGGGCTGCGCGAGCACGAGGAGCTCTTCAAGCGCTACTTCGGGACCGTGATCCCGCCCAACGACAACAAGTTCGCGGCCCTGAACAGCGCGGTGTGGTCGGGCGGCTCCTTCGTCTACGTGCCCAAGGGGGTGCGCGTCGAGATCCCGCTCCAGGCCTACTTCCGGATCAACAGCGACAACATGGGCCAGTTCGAGCGGACGCTGATCATCGCCGACGAGGGCTCCTACGTCCACTACATCGAGGGCTGCACCGCCCCCACCTA
>JBEKAP010000094.1:0-8424 GCA_050015875.1 Candidatus Dormibacteria bacterium
AGCACTACGGCCCGGTCCAGCGCGTCGTGTACCAGCAGATCAGCGGGTCGACGAGCACCCAGACCCAGACCATCGGCCAGCTTGCGCAGGCCAACGCGGGGTCGGTGGTCACCATCGCAACGCAGCCGGTGACCGCCACCGAGGTCGCGGACGGGACTGCCAGCCTCGTCGACGGCGTCGTGGTGAGCTCGGATGGGTTGATCCTCACCAGCGCTCAGGCCCTCGAGGGTGCCACCCAGTACCGCGTGGGTCTCGCCGACGGCCAGGGCTACGATGCCGTGCCCGCGACCGGGGGAGTCGATGCCACGCACGGCCTTGCCGTGCTGCGCATCACCGGCGTCAGCAACCTCGACCAGCTCCCGCTTGCCGCCTCCGCCCCGGCGGTCGGCGACCAGGCCATCGTTCTCAGCCGCCCCGCCTCCGGAGGACTGAGCGTGGAGGTGGGCGACGTGAGCGCGGTCGGGGTGACCGTGACCACCGCGACCTCCAGCGCTGACGGCGGCGGCCCGACGACCGTGCAGGGGGCGATCAGCATCGGCGCCATCAGCGACCCCGGGGCCGATGGGGCGCCGGTCCTCAATGCCGCCGGCGACCTGATCGGCATCGTCGACACCATCACCCAGGCCCCATCACCACCGGGCATCACCGCCCTCTCGCTGAGCGCGGCCGCCAACCTGATCGCCGGCGTCTCGGGGGGCACGGGGCTGGCTCAGGGGACGTTCGGGGTCGTCTCCGGCTACCTCGACCCGGCCCGCGCCGCCGCGACCGGCCTCACTCCGGGGGACCTGATCACCTCGGTCGACGCCGGCGGACCGGCCGCCGCCGCCGGACTGCAGGTGGGCGACGTGGTCACCGCGGTCAACGGGATCGCCGTCGTAGCCGGTGACTCGCTGGCCCCCGTCGCCTTCGGCCTCAGTCCGGGGGACACCGCCGAGGTCACCGTTGTCCGGGGGGCGACCACCCAGACCATAGCGGTCCAGGTCGGGCCGCTCCCCACGCCCGCGCCCGGCCCGTCCTGAGCCGGACGGCGGTCGCCGTCGGCTCACGGGGGCCTGCCTCACCCGGCCGGGCCGTCCTGACCTCGATCCCGGCTAAGATCGCTCGGACTGTGGAGATCACCTATCTCGGTCACTCCTGCCTCCGCCTGCGCGGCCGTGATGTCGTCGTGCTCGTAGATCCGCCGGCGACCACCCTTCCGGGGCTCTCCCGCTCCCATCCCGACATCATCGTCCGCACCGACGGCGAGACCGACCCGGAGCGGCTGCGCTTCCGCGAGGGCGAGGCGCAGGAGGTCGCGGGGCCCGGGGAGTTCGACGTGCGGGGCGTCACCATCCACGGGTTGCCGTCGGGCGAGACGACGATCATGAAGATCGAGGTCGACGAGGTCTCCGTCGCCACCCTGGGCCGGCTCGACCGCCAGCTCACCGAGGATGAGGTGGACGAGCTCGGCCGGGTGGACGTGCTCGCTGTTCCCGTTGGCGGCGTGGACGCTCTCGGCGCGGTGGCCGCGACCAAGGTGGTGAATGCCATCGCTCCGTCGATCGTCGTGCCGGTCCGCTACCGCAGCAGTGGCGTGGAGGGGAGCGGCGACTACGAGCCCCTGGACAGATTCGCGAAGGAGATGGGGCTCACCGAGGAGACCCTTCCCACCCAGCCCAAGCTCAGCCTCACCGGCGCGATGGGTGCGGCCGAAGAGACCCGGGTGGTGATCCTCGAACCGAGGGGCGCCGGCTGAGCAGCCGGCGGCCGGCGCGGATCGACCGGTCCGGATGGCGCGGGAACGCTTCCATTCGTCAACCGCGTGTCGCGCCCATGGGTACCTGCTAACATCGGCAAAACCACGGCACCGGGAGGTCCTCCACGATGGCCAAGTTCGTGTTCGTGACCGGCGGTGTCGTCTCCTCCCTGGGCAAGGGCATCACCGCCGCCTCCATCGGCACGATCCTCAAGGCTCGGGGCCTCCACGTCGGGATGCAGAAGCTCGACCCCTATTTGAACGTCGATCCCGGCACCATGTCGCCATATCAGCACGGCGAGGTCTTCGTCACCGACGACGGGGCCGAGACCGACCTCGACCTGGGTCACTACGAGCGCTTCGTGGACGTGGCGCTCTCCCAGGCGAGCAACGTGACGACCGGCCGCATCTACGCCAGCGTGATCGCCAAGGAGAGGCGCGGCGACTTCCTCGGCGGCACCGTCCAGGTCATCCCTCACATCACCAACGAGATCAAGCAGCGCGTGCTCCGAGTCGCGGAAAACGAGCTGCCCGAACCGGATGTCGTGATCGTCGAGGTCGGCGGGACGGTGGGTGACATCGAGTCACTGCCGTTCCTGGAGGCGATCCGCCAGTTCAAGAACGACATCGGTCGCAGCAACGTCTGCTACGTCCACCTGACCCTCGTACCCTACATCGCCGCCAGCGAGGAGTTCAAGAGCAAGCCGACCCAGCATTCGGTGAACGAGCTCCGCTCCATCGGCATCCAGCCGGACGTGATCGTTGCCCGCAGCGAGCACCTGATCGGCGACGGTCAGAAGGAGAAGATCGCGCTCTTCGGCGACGTTCCCCTGCGCGCCGTCATCAACGTCCCCGACGCGCGCTCGATCTACGAGGTGCCGTTGATGCTCGAGGCGTCCGGGCTCGGCGATTACATCGTCGAGTTGCTCGGCATCCAGGCCGGGCCTCCCGACCTCGACGACTGGCGTCGCATGGTGGCCCGCATCGAGGCGCCCAAGCCGGCGGTGCGCGTCGCCCTGGTCGGAAAGTACGTCGCCATGCCCGATGCCTACATCAGCGTCGCGGAGTCACTCCGCCACGCCGCGGTGCACTGCGGTGTCGACCTGCTTCTCGAGTGGGTCAACGCCGAGGAGATGACCCCGGAGAGGTTGGAGGGCGTGGATGGGGTGGTCGTGCCCGGCGGCTTCGGCCACCGGGGGATCGAGGGCAAGGTGATGGCATCGCGCTTCGCGCGTCACCACCAGGTCCCCTATCTCGGGCTCTGCCTCGGCATGCAGTGCGCGACCATCGACATCGCGCGCGAGGCCCTCGGCACCGAGGATGCCAACTCCACGGAGTTCAACGCCTTCACCGCCAACCCGGTCATCGACCTGCTCCCCGAGCAGCGCGACATCGAGAACAAGGGCGGCACCATGCGGCTGGGCGTCTACCCCTGCAAGCTGCTGCCCGGCAGTCGCGCCGCCACCGCCTACGCCGAGGCGGTGGTGTACGAGCGTCACCGCCATCGCTTCGAGTTCAACAATCAATACCGGGAGCGCCTCTCTGAGTTCGGAGTCGTCTACAGCGGGACCTCACCCAACGGGCGCCTCGTCGAGATCATCGAGCTGCGTGACCACCCGTTCTTCGTCGGCTCGCAGTTTCACCCCGAGTTCCGCTCGCGGCCGGGACGGCCGCACCCGCTCTTCCGGGAGTTCATGGCCGCCGTCTGCCGCCGCGCCGGCGTCGACACCGAGGCCTCGCCCGCGGAGGCCGGCCGGGCGACCGCCGCCCCGGCGCCGGCCGCCGACGAGGTCCCCGGAGCCGTCCGCGGCATCCTCTCGCCGCGGGTCGACCCGGCCATGGAGGCCGCTGAGCCCTGACCGCGGCAGAGCATCGGGCGACGACCGTTTCGCCGGCACGGTTGAGCCGCGAGAGGCATCGCGGCCTCGAGCTCCTCCGCGCCACCGAGGCGGCTGCGCTGGCGGTCGGCCGCTGGCTCGGCCGAGGCGACAAGACGAGCACTCGTGACGTCGGCGAGCGGGCGATGGAGGAGGCGCTCATCGGGATGCCCTTCGATGGGCACCTCGTCATCGACGCCGGAGGTGTCGCGGACCCCCTCAGCCCGGGACGGCGCATCGGGGTGGGGCGCGACCAGGTGGACCTGGCGATCGATTCCGTCGATGGGGTGAGCCTGGTCGCCAAGGGGCTCTCGCAGGCACTCTCGATCGCCGCGGCAGCCGAGCCGGGCGGCATCGCCAAGCCGCCGCCCTGCGCCTACATGCACAAGCTGGCCGTCGGTCCCCGGGCGCGGGGTGCCATCGACATCGCCGACACCCCCGAGAACAACGTCCGGCGGATCGCCTTCGCCATGGACGTGCAGGTCCAGGACCTGACCGTGATGCTGCTCGACCGGCCGCGCCACCAGAGCCTCATCGAGCGGCTGCGCACCCTGGGGAGCCGGCTGGTTCTGATCAGCGACGGCGACATCGCCGCGGCCCTGATGACCGCCTGGCCGGACAGCGGCATCGACGTCTTCATCGGCTCCGGGGGCACGGCGGAGGCGGTCCTCGCTGCCTGCGCGCTCCGCTGCCTCGGTGGGGAGATGCAGTGCCGGCCCTGGGTGCGCAACCAGGAGGAATCCGCGGCTCTCCGGGCCGCCGGTTTCGACCAGGACGCGAAGCTCGGCATCGCCGACCTGGTCCCGGGGAAGGACGTGGCCGTCGCGGTGACCGGGGTGACCGGGGGCGGGCTGGTGCGCGGCGTCCAGTACCACAACTGGTGGGCGGAGACCCACAGCCTGGTGATGCGGGCGCAGAGCGGCACGGTGCGGGACATCCGGACCAAGCACCACTTCGCGCTCGATGCGAGGGATGCTCACCGCCTCGTGTGAGGCGCGGTACTCGATCTGGTCGAGGGGGCTCCGACGCGGTGGCGCGCCGACCGCCAGATGCTCCATGGGAGCAGGGCGAGGATCGCGGCCGGCAGCACCCACCAGCTCGGTACGGCGGTCCGGCTGATCCCCACTGTCACAGCCACCCCTGCGCCCAGCCCGAGCGCCACCCTCCAGTCGTCGCCGATCACCAGCGCGTACACGAACTCAGCCAGGGCTCTCGACCTCCGGCCCATCAGATCGCCTCCCGGGTGGGTGACGAGGCCGCCGGCCCGCGATCCTCACCGCCCTCTCTTCGGCGCAGCGCCGCGGCGAGCAGCGCGCCGAGGAGCGCGACGCCGGGCAGGAGGACGAGAAGGGCCGCATCCGAGCCCGGCCAGCGTGCGCCCGCGCCCTCCGCTGCCCAGAAGGCGCCGAACCCGGTCAGCATCACCCCAACCAGGAACTTCAGGGCGTTCTCCGGCACCCGGGCAAGCGGCGCCCTCACCGCGAAGCCGGCTGCGCCCACCAGCAGGATGGCGACCCCGGCCGCGGCGGCGGCGAGCGGGATGGCGTGCTGGTTGCTTCCGAAGGTGAGCACGATGAAGGCCACCTCCGTCCCCTCGAGGAGCACCCCCTGGAAGGCGAGCGTGAAGCCGTACCAGTCGGGCACCCTGCCGACGCGATGCGTGGCCGCATGCTGCGCGGCGGCCAGCTTCGACTGGAAGATCGCGTCCTCATCGTGCAGGGCCTTGACGCCGCCCGCGCGCAGCACCGCTTTGCGCAGCCACTGCACGCCGAAGAGAAGGAGCAGGGCGCCGATGACGAGACGCAGGGTCGTGGTGGGAATCGCGGTGAGCGCCGGGCCGAGCGCGGCCACAACGACGGCGAGGACGCAGATCGCCGCCACCGCGCCGTATCCGGCCGATCTCCAGCCACGGGCCAGACCGGCTGCCAGCACGATGGTGGTCGCCTCGACCGCCTCCACGGTGCAGGCGAGGAATACGGCGATGAACAGCGCCCCCGCGCTCATCCGCTCTCCCTGGGTGAGGTCAGGTCAAAGATGCCGCTCCCCTCGAGGCACCACTGTATCGTCGCGGCATGCCCGATGACGCGGTCCAGACCATCCAGCTGCGCGACCTGCTGGCGAGCGTCGCGGAGCCCGATGCAGAGATCCTCGCTCGCGCCTATGCCATCGCCGAGCGCGCTCATCGCGGGCAGCCCCGCCGCCAGGGCACCGCGTACATCGAGCATCTGGTGGAGGTGGCCCTGATCCTGCGCCGGCAGCTGGGGGTCACCGACCCGGCGATCCTCGCGGCGGGGCTGCTGCACGATGCGGTGGAGGACTCGGAGCTCACCGTGGACGACCTGGTGGACTTCCCCGACCGGACCCGCCGGCTCGTCGCCCTGCTCACCGATCCCTCACCGGAGATGACCCGCGCCATGAGGAGTGCCCACTACGCCGAGATCTGGAAGGACCCCGACGCCACCCTGCTCAAGGCCGCGGATCGCCTCTCCAACATCCGAGACGTGGTGGCTCACGGCGACCCGGAGTTGACGCGCCGCTACATCCGCAAGACCCACCGCGACATCCTGGGGGAGGGGATGCCGCTGGCGATGCACCCGGTGGCGTCGCCGCTCCTCCGGGATGCCCTGGCGGAGGCCGCCCGGAGCACCCACGGCTGAGCCGGGCGGTTTGACTCCATCATTCCCCGCCTGCGAGCATGGCTGTCATGAAATTTGGTCGCCGCCAGTCTTCCGACCCTGAGCCCGTCCCGGTTCCCCCTCCCAGCTACTCCCCGCCCTCCGGCGCTGCCTCCCCCTTCGGCTACTCGCCCAACGCTCCGGTCGATCAGCCGGCGAGCGTCCCACCGGCGGCGGACGCCCTGCCCCCGGGCTTCGCCGGAGCGGCGGCCATGCCTCCGGGATTCGCCCCGGCCGCCATGCCTCCGGGCTTCCCACCGGCGGCGGCCGCCATGCCCCCGGGCTTCCCACCGGCGGCGGACGCCATGCCCCCGGGATTCGCCCCGGCCGCCATGCCTCCGGGCTTCCCACCGGCGGCGGCCGCCCTGCCCCCGGGATTCCCCCCGGCGGGCTCGGGTGCGATGCCGCCCGGCTTTCCTCCGGCCGGTGCGATGCCCGCTGGTTTTCCCGCGGGATTCGGCGGGGGTATGCCAGGGGGGTTCCCGGGCTTTGGCGGTGGTCCTCAGCTCGCCGCCATGCAGAATCCCAAGGTTCTCGACGCCCTGGTCAGGTCGGGCAGGTTCAGGACTCGGGAGGAGGCCCAGGGCTGGATCAGCCAGATCGTGGCGATGGCCAGCCAGGGCGCACCCCAGCAGGCCGGCTTCGGGGTGACCGTCGACACCTGGGTCAACGGGCAGCAGATGCCCGGACCGCTGCCCGGACCCGGCCAGCAGACCTTCGGGGACCTCGGGAATCAGGCTGACCAGAAGCGCAAGAGGGGTCGCGGCAACTGACGTCGGTTCGCTGATCCCGGCTGGCGCTGCCCCGGCGGCCCGTCCCGGTGGCGGCGGCTGGCGCGCCTGCGTGCGCGACCTAGGACGGACGTGGGCGGGCACTTTCGGGGGTCTTGACTCCTCTGAGTTGTCATGTAATTATGTAATACATGAGATTCGAGCACCAACACCCGCACCACCAGGCGGAGCCGACCCCTGCCCCCGCGCTCACCGATCAGGAGCTGCAGGGTTGGTTTGCCGGACGCCTCCCCGAGGGGCTGTTCACCGGCGTCCCGACCATCACCGGGGACCGCGACGAGATCCTCGTCGTCGGCGAGATCCCCGATGTCGAGCTCGCCGCGGAGACCGGGGATTCCGCCCGGGCGACGGCGCGCGCCGCACGCATCGAGCGCTTCCGGGCCGACACCAAGCAGGCGCGCATCGCGGTCGCCCGGGACGGCGAGCGTCTCTTCGGCCGCACCATCTCCTGGGGCGCCCGCTGCGGCGACGTGACCCAGCATTTCACGACCCTCGGCGTCCCGGTGATGACCCGGTTGCGGCTGGCCGACCGCCGGGTCCTCGACACCCTGATCGATGCCGGCGTGGCGCGGAGCCGGAGCGAGGCGCTGGCCTGGTGCGTCCGCCTGGTGTCCCGTCACCAGGGCGAGTGGATCGACAGCCTCCGCGAGGCGCTGGTACACGTCGAGAAGGTGCGCAGCGAGGGCCCCGACGCCTGAGGTCCGGCCGTTGCGCGATGCCTTCCCTGTCCGGCCGCCAGGCCCGGCGTGGCCGGCGGTCGCTCAGGGGAGGGGAGCCGGCTCCAGCCCGATCGGGATCTGCGAGGGGGTGGACGCCGAGGGTGCCGCGCCGCTGTGCAGGCGGACGAGCGCGGCGAGCGCGAGAAGCCCGCTCGGGCCCCGCGGCACCGCGATGTCCCGGCTCTCCCAGCCAGTTGCGTATTTCGCCTTGAAGTGGGAGAGCCCTCGGTAGCTGTAGCCCCAGCAGCCGTGCTCATACAGATGGGTGCGGATGTCGCGCGCCAGACGGCCATCGGGTGGATCTCCGACACTCTCCCGGAAGGGCACGGAGCCCAGCGACACCCGGGCCAGGCCGGCCGCCCGGGTCCGCTCGATCGCGGTCACGATGCAGAGGTCGACCGCGCCGGCTGCGGCGTCGGGCCGGCGGCGGATGAGGTCGAGGGCCATCCCGTCCTCGCCCATCTCGATCCAGGAGCAGAAGGCGTGCACTCGTCCGTTCTGGTCCCGGGCGACCGTGTAGCGGGTGGTCCCGCCGATGTCGCGCAGGCGTCCCAGGGAGAAGCCCATCTCCCGTCCGCCCCGCACCTGGAGCCAGTCGCGCGACACCTGCTCCAGCTCGCTCCACAA
>JBEKAP010000095.1:0-8409 GCA_050015875.1 Candidatus Dormibacteria bacterium
GCGGAGCCGCCGGCGGCCTGGTCCGTGAACACGTCCATGCCCTCGGCCTGGAGCTCGAAGGAGATCTCCTGCGCGTCCGCCCAGATGTCCGGGAGGGACTCCGAATTCCAGATCGAGAAGCTGATGATCTGCCCGTCCCTGGTCCAGCAGTCGGCGGCGTCGGCGCCATCACAGGGGGTCTCCGCCGAGGTGCCCCAGCCTGCGGGCGGCGTCCAGCCGTCCTGCTCCAGGACGCTCTGGACCGTCGCACCGGTCCACCCGCCCGGTGCGCTGGCCGGGGTCGCCGCCGCGTCGGCCGGCAGATCGTCGGCGTGCGCCGGGTCCGGGTAGACCGCCTGCTGGACGGGCGTGAGCCCGCCCGCCGACGTGGCGGCCGCCTCGTAGCCGGATTCCCCAATGGAGGAGAGGACGGTGCGGTCGATGCCGAGGCTCACCGCCTGACGGACCGCCGGGTCATCGATGCCCTTGGCACCGCCGTTGCCCGGCTGGAGGTTGAAGTCGAGGGTCAGCGTGCTGCCGACCGGGTAGCCCGCGGACCAGTCGATGCAGGTCGCGGAGGGGCAGCTCACGTAGTCGACAGTCTCCATGGGCAGGAGGACCCCACCTGCCCACCAGTCGAGCCTCCTCGTGCCGAGCGCCTCCACGAGGCTGTTCGCATTGGCGAAATCGGGGATGTCGATCTCGGACTCCGGTGGGGGGCCACCCCAGTAGTGGGGGTTGGGGGTGAAGCGCATCTCGGCGGGCGAGAACGACGAGAGCGCGAACGGGCCCGTGCCGACCGGGTCGCTCACGGTGCCCGTCGTCAGGTGCGACCCGAGCCGCGTCACCAGCGCGGCCGGCACCATGTAGGTGCTGCCCAGGACCGCCCAGAGGGCGGAGTACTGCGGGGTGGCGAAATGCAGGGTGACCGTGCGGGTGGCGACATCGACCGTGGGGTCCGCCGACTGAAGGGGAACCCCGCTGTAGTCGGCCCCCGCGTCGTGGCGCATGGCTCGGAAGGTGGCGGCGACGTCGGCCGGCCCGAAGGCGGAGCCGTCGCTGAACCGCACCCCATCGCGGATCGTGATCCGCAGGTCCCTTCCCCCACCGGCGAAGGCGTAGGCGGTGGCCAGCCACGGGTGCACCCCCGGGTACTGCGGGGGCAGCGCGTCGATCTCGTAGAGGGGTTCGTAGATGAGACTGCGGATGCCCAGTGCGGACGCTGTCGACCCGGGGTCGAAGGGGTTGAGGTCGCGGATGAACGTGACCCCCACGGCGGGGGCGACCGCGAGCACAGGTCCGGCCGGACGCGGCGCCGGAGACGGTATCCGGGTGGTGCCGCAGGCGGCTGAGGTGATCGCGATGGCCGTGGCGGCGAGCATCGCTCGACGCCGTCTCGTGGGCATCGGCATGGGCCGCCCCATGGCTTCAGGACGGCACCGGGGAGAGCTGCATGAGGATGTAGGGAAGCTCGGGGTCGGCCGGGGAGGGGTCCATGTACGGGTTGCGGGCAGTCGGCCAACCGCTGTAGCGAACGGTGCTGTAGACGTTCCAGTCGGCGCCGTAGAGGATGGGGGCAACCGGAACCTGGCTCGCCATGATCTGCTCCAGGCTGGCGATCGACGAGTCGATGGTCTGCTGACCGGCGGCGGCGGTCGGGTCGGCACCCTCGTAGGCGGTCAGAGCGGCCTGGGCGGCCGGGGAGTCGAACCGGCCGTAGTCACCGGAAGCGCAGATGAGAGGGGTGCCCGTGCAGTCGGCGGCGTAGTCGAGCCAGTTGTCGAGCTGGACGAAGGGAACGCTGCCGCCCTCGCCCTCGCGAATCGCGGTCTGGAAGTCTCCCGCCGCCAGGGCCTGGGCCCATGCGACCTCCCCGCCGGCGGCGTTGTCGGTGGTGACGTCCATCCCCTCGGACTGCAGCTCGCCGGAGATCTCCTGGGCGTCCGCCCAGCAGTCGGAGACCGACTCGGGGTCCCAGATCGAGAAGCTGATGATCTGGCCATCCCGGCGCCAGCAGTTGGCCGCGATGGTGCCGTCGCAGCCGGCCTCTGACGATCTGCCCCAGTCTGCCGGCGGCGTGTAGCCGTCCTGTTCGAGGGTGCTCTGGACGGTCGCGCCGCCCCAGCTGGGAACGCTGCTCGGGGTCGCCGCCGAGTCAACCGGCAGGTCATTGGTGTAGATCGCGTCCGGGTAGGCAGCCTGCTGACCGGGTGTCAGACCGCCCGCCGAGGTTGCTGCTGCCTCATAGCCGGCCTCGCCGATCGAGGAGAGGACGGTGCGGTCGATGCCGAGGCTCACCGCCTGGCGCACCATGGGATCAGCGATGCCGGTCGCACCGCCGTTGCCCGTGGCGAGGTTGAAGTCGAGGGTGACCGTGCTGCCCGAGGCGAACCAGAGCTGGTAGGCGGCGGGGCCGAGATCGATGCAGTCGGCGAAGACCGTGGCCGGACGCTGCCCCGACCAATCCACATCCTGCCCCGGCGCCACGCCTCCTGTACAGGGATCGGGAGCGGGGGCGGCCGTCACGTCGGAGATCTCCACCTGTGGCTCCGGAGGGCGCCCGTCCCAGTACCGGTCGTTGGCGGTGAACCGCAGCTCCTGGCTCGACACGCTCGCGAGGACGAACGGTCCGGTGCCGACCGGGTCGGTGAGTGCGGCGGTGGTCAGCCGTGACCCGAGCCGGGTGATCAGGGCTGCCGGAACCATGTAGGTACCGCCGAGCACGGCGGAGGTCGCGGTGAACTCAGGCGCCGGGAAATGGAGCGTGACCATGCTGCCGGAAACCGACGGATCCGCCGACTGGGCCGGCACGCCGCTGTAGTCGGCCGCCGGTTCGTCCCGGATGGCTCGGAAGGTGGCGGCGACGTCGGCGGTGCCGAACCCCGAGCCGTCGCTCAGCCGGACCCCACTGCGGACGGTGATGCGCAGCTCCGTCCCGCCCTCCTCGAACGCGTATCCGGTGGCGAGCCACGGGTGCATGCCCGACAGCGAGGGGTTGAGTGCGTCGATCTCGTACAGCGGCTCATAGACGAGGCTGCGGACGCTGAGCGCGGACGCCGTCGACCGCGGGTCGAAGGGGTTGAAGTCGCGGGTGAAGGAGAGCCCCTCGGGAGCCGCGATCGCGAGCGGGGGCGCCACTCCCTCCGCCGCGGGTGAGGACGTCGGAGACGGCGCCGGCGAGACCCTCGGAGCGCCGGTCGCGCCGCAGGCGGCGGTGGCGAGCGCCATCATGGCGACGGCAGCCGACGCTCTCCGGCTCATCCGCCTCACCTCCCGGTGGCGACGCCCGACCAGTCCCTGCCGTCCCAGATCCAGGTGGTGGGCGTGGGGGCGCCGGCGATTGCGCTGTAGCCGGACCAGCCGCCGAAGAGCACCACGGTGCGGGTGGCGGGGTCATAGGCGATGGCCGCGCCGGAGGGGGCTCTGATCGCGCCGGCGGGCGCGGCCACCTGCCAGCCCTGGACCGGGTTATCCGACACCCGAGTGGCACCCTCGCCGTCGACGGTGACCACCTCACCGTCGGCGAGGTCGGTGGCCACCGGTGCGACACTGCTGGACATGGCTCCGAAGGGCGCGGCGTAGAGCGGCTGGACGGTGCCGTCCACCGGGGACCACGCCGCACCGGACCACCGCCACGCCGTGGCGACACTCACCTGCGAGGGACACGACGCCGGGTCCGCACAGGGCGAGACGCCCGGCACGTACTGGGGCGGCGGCGCGGTGAGGGAGGTGAGACCGAAGTCGAAGAGTAGGCCGGGGTCTGGGAACCAGACCTCACCCCCGTACTGGGTGGGGCCCCCGGTCCCGGCGGCCGACGCGACCGGCCGGAAGGCGCTGCCGTCGAAGGTCCAGGTGCTCCCGTTGGCCACCAGCACGATCCGGCCACTCGAGGGGTCGGTCGCGATGGAGGCGCCGCCCAGCGACCCCAATGCGCCGGCGAGGGGCACCTGCGCCCAGCCGGCTCCGTCCCAGGCCCACGCATCCTCACGGACGGAGCATCCGGGGGCGGAGGTGGGCGAGGGCACGGCGGTGATCGCGGCCGGGGCGCGCGCCGCCGGCCGGCAGCGGGCCCCTCCGACGCCTCCGACCATGAGCAGGCGGTGGCTCTGAGGGTCCCAGGCCATCTCGGCACCGATCGTCGCCGGCGGTGACTGCGCTGTCGCTGCCCGCGACCACGAGGAGCCGTCCCACAGCCAGGTGTCGTCCAGCGCCGCTCCGTCCGCGCCGGCGCCGCCAAACATGACGACGTCCTGGGTGCCGGGGTCGTAGCCCATGGCCGCGTAGGCGCGGGCGGGGGGCTGCGTCGCGCCCGCCACCACCGTGCTCCTGACCCCACCCCGCAGCCCGAGGTAGCCGCCCACCAGGGCCGCGACGACCACCGCCGTCACCCCCAGTGTGAGCGCCCCGCCGCGCCAGCCCACGGTGCGCCGGGCGCCAGGGGACCGCTGGCGGGGCGCGACCTGGGGAGACCGGTCGTAGCGGCGCAGGGAGGCGGGCGGCGGGACCGAGGCCAGCACGTCCCGGATGCGCCTCTCCTCGGGCGTGAGCTCGTCGGGGGTGTGGTCGCCGTCAACCGTCATGGTCGCGCCTCGGCGCGTAGGCGCGCGAGGGCGCGCTGAGTGGCCTTCCGCGCCGCCGCTTCGCCGATCCCGAGCACCCCCGCGATCTCGGCCAGGCTGAGATCACCGGCGAGCCGCAGGCCGACCAGGGTGCGATCGCGGCGGGAGAGGAGGGAGAACGCCGCCACCACCCTGCGCACGTCCTCGCGCATCTCCACCTCCTCCTCCACCTCGCGCGCCCGATCGCGCCCGGAGATGCGGGCGACCAGGGCGGCGGTCCGCCGGCGCCGGCGGTGGTGGTCGATGGCGGCGTTGCGGGCGATCCGGAAGATCCACGGACGCAGCCCCTCCCGGTCGGGCCGGACCCGCTGGTAGGCGGCGAAGGCGGAGGCGAAGGCCTGGGCGGCGACGTCCTCGGCGGCGGCCGGCTCCCCCACCTGCGAGAGGCAGAAGCGGTACACGGGGCCGGCGAGCTGCCGGTACACCTCGTCGAAGGGCACGAGCCACGGCTCGTCCTGGCTCATCGAAGCCTCCCACCGGGATCGGATCGCGGCGGCGCCCATCATCACCTTGACAACGTGGCAATGGGGGGACCGGGACATGCCGGGGGCGGGCTGACACCGCCGAAGCGGGACTGCGGGCCCTCCGCAGTCCGTCCCGACCACGCGGGCCGGATAGACTCGCCCGACCATGGCCGAGAGCTCGGGCAAGCCCGCCAACCCCGAACGGCTCAGTCCGGAGGAGCTGACCCGGCTCCAGCCCGGGCTGGCCCGGCTGATGCCGGAGATCGCCAACCGCCTCTGGCGGGCCGTCTACTCCGCCCGGGCCGCGCACTGGCGGCTCGCCCGCTGGCAGCTCACCGAGATGCGCAAGCTGTTCCTGCTCGCCACGATCACCCGGCCCAAGTACGCGGACGACATCGCCGAATTCCTCCACGAGGAGGTGGAGCCACTCCTCGCCGCGGTGGCGGCCGAGGACCTCGAGACGTTCGAGCGTCGGGTCGACGAGGCGGTGGACGCCACCAACGAATTCCATCGACGCTGGGAGAAGGGATTCATCGTCTGGAAGCTGCCGGAGAGTGCGCCGCCAGACCTCGATCTGACCCCTCGCTGAGCCCCTCTCCCACCGCTCGGGAGGGCGGCGGGAGGGCTATGCTGCCGGCATGATCGTCACCACCACCGAGAACATCCCCGGCACCCGAGTGACCCAGACGCTCGGGCAGGTCTTCGGTCTCACCGTCCGCACCCGCGGCCTCGGCGGCAACATCGCAGCCGGCTTCCGCAGCATCGTCGGCGGGGAGGTCGGCTCCTACGTGAAGCTGCTCGAGGACGCCCGCCGCCAGGCGACCGACCGCATGGTCGCCAACGCGACCGCCATGGGGGCCAACGCCGTGACCATGATGCGGTTCGACTCCTCCGAGATCGGCAACAACATGAGCGAGATCGTCGCCTACGGCACCGCCCAGGTGGTCGAGGCGGTGACCGGAGCGGCCGCCGGCTGAGCGCGCGGCGCTGAGGAGACGCCTGGCATGGCGGTCGTGTCGTGATCGCGCTCGGGGAGCTGGTGGTGTTCGTCGCCGTCCTGGCCCTGATCATCGTGGGCGCGGTGGTCGGCTGGGAGCGGTACCGGGGCGGCGGCGCGGGCGGCCGTGGTCCGGGTGTCACGGGCGCTCAGCCGACGGCGGAGATCTTCATCGACCCCGAGTCGGGACGGCGGATGCGGGTCTGGTTCGACCCCCAGACGGGGCAGCGGGACTACCGGCCGGAGTAGGCGCGCGCACCCTGCGGCGGGCCGCCCGGGCAGCGGGCCGGGTCGGCGTGATACCACGAGGGCGTGCACACCGCCGCGGAGATGATCGAGCGGCTCCGCGCCGGCGGGGTCCGGGACGAGGCCGTGCTCAGCGCGATGGCGGCGGTGCCCCGCGAGGAGTACGTCCTGCCCTCCGACCGCGAGGAGGCCTACGCCGACCGCGCCCTCCCCATCGGCTCCGGCCAGACCATCTCGCAGCCGCTCATGGTGGCGATCATCATCGAGGCGCTCCAGCTGCGGGCCGGCGAGATCGCCCTCGACATCGGCACCGGGAGCGGCTACCAGGCGGCGGTGATGGCCGCCTGCGGCGCCCGGGTCATCAGCGTGGAGCGCATCCCGGCGCTCGCCAACCAGGCCGCCGAGCGGCTGGAACGGCTCGGCGTTGACGTCGAGGTGGTGGCCGCGGACGGCAGCATCGGCCTTCCCGACCGCGCCCCCTTCGACGCCATCGCCGTCGGGGCGGCCGCCCCCCGGCTGCCGGTGGCGCTGGCCCGCCAGCTGCGCGAGGGCGGCCGGCTGGTCCTGCCCATCCACGCCGGGCCGGATGGCGAGGAGCTCACCCGGGTCCGGATGAGCGAGGGTGGGTGGACGTCGGAGAATCTCGGTCCCTGCCGCTTCGTCCCCCTGATCGGAGCCGACGGGTATCGGGATGCCGGCCCACTCACCGACGGCCCCGGCGTTTAGCATGGGCGGGCGCCGAGGTACACGGGGAAGTGACCGGCGCGGAGCGGGCTGAGGGTCCGCTGCCCGGGTCAGCGCGCATTCGACAACCTCTGGAGGGTCCCAACCCATGGCCAAGACCGTCGGCATCGATCTCGGTACCACCAACAGCGTGGTGGCAGTGATGGAGGGCGGAGAGCCCACCGTCATCGCCAATGCCGAAGGCGGTCGCACCACCCCCTCCGTGGTCGCATTCACCCGCGGCGGGGAGCGCCTGGTCGGGACACTGGCCCGGCGCCAGGCGGCGGTGAACCCCGGCAACACGATCTACTCCATCAAGCGGTTCATGGGCCGGTTGCTCAGCGAGGTCGGCACCGAGGCCAAGCAGGTCCCCTACAAGGTCGTGGCCGGCAAGGACGGCCGCGTCGAGGTGGAGGTCTCCGGAGAGCGGCACACCCCCGAGCAGATCTCGGCGATGGTGCTGCAGAAGCTCAAGACGGACGCCGAGGCCTACCTCGGTGAGAAGGTGACCGACGCAGTCATCACCGTCCCCGCCTACTTCAACGACGCCCAGCGCCAGGCGACCAAGAACGCCGGCCAGATCGCGGGCCTCAACGTGCTCCGGATCATCAACGAGCCGACCGCGGCCGCGCTCGCCTACGGCCTGGAGAACAAGGAGAACGAGAAGATCCTCGTCTTCGACCTGGGCGGCGGCACCTTCGATGTCTCGATTCTCGAGGTCGGGGAGGGGGTCTTCGAGGTCAAGTCCACCAACGGTGACACCCACCTGGGTGGTGACGACTACGACCGGCGGATCGTTGACTGGCTCGCGGACGAGTTCAAGCGTGACCAGGGGATCGACCTGCGCAGCGACGCCCAGGCCCTTCAGCGGCTGACCGAGGCCGCGGAGAAGGCCAAGATCGAGCTGTCGCAGCGCCCCGAGACCCAGGTCAACCTCCCCTTCATCACCGCCGACGCCTCCGGGCCCAAGCACCTCGACATCGCGCTCTCGCGGCCCAAGTTCGAGCAGCTCACCGAGGATCTCACCGCGCGCTGCCGCAAGCCATTCGCGGACGCGCTGGCCGACGCCCACATGAGCGTCAAGGACCTGGACGATGTGATCCTGGTCGGCGGCTCGACGCGGATGCCGGTGATCCAGGCACTCGTCAAGGAGCTCACCGGCAAGGACGCCAACCGCGGGGTCAACCCTGACGAGGTGGTGGCGGTCGGCGCCGCCATCCAGGCGGGCGTGCTCAAGGGCGAGGTCAAGGACGTCCTCCTGCTCGACGTCACGCCGCTCTCGCTCGGGATCATGACCGAGGGAGAGGTCAACACCAAGCTCATCGAGCGCAACACCACCATCCCGACCGCCAAGTCGCAGGTCTTCTCCACCGCGTCCGAC
>JBEKAP010000096.1:0-8406 GCA_050015875.1 Candidatus Dormibacteria bacterium
GGACGGCGACGCCGACTCGGCGCTCGCGGTCGGCGTCTACCTCCACCGGCTGCGGGCGGGCATCGCCGCCATGGCCGCGGCCATGGGCGGGCTCGACACCCTGGTCTTCACCGGAGGGGTCGGTGAGCACGCCGCCCCGATCCGCGAGCGGGCCGCCGCCGAGCTCGGCTTCCTGGGCGTCGCCCTCGACCCCGAGGCCAACGCGGGAGCCACCGGGGACGCGGAGATCGGGTCCAAGGGCGCCGCCGTCACGACCCTGGTGGTCACGGCGCGCGAGGACGTCGAGATCGCCCACGGCGTGCGCCAGGTGCTCGGGGCTTGGTTGGGAGAGACGGCGGGGCGCGCGCCGGCGAGGTGAGAGAGCGCGCTCGGGACGAGGGGGCTCGCCGCCTCATCCTCTGGGACGTGGACGGCACCCTGGTCTCCTGCGGGCCCGCCGGCCGCGAGGCGCTGGAGAACGGAGCCCGGCTGGCCGCGGGGCTGACGGCGCTTCCGCACCTCCCGATGGGCGGCAAGACCGACCCGCAGATCATCAGCGAGATGCTGCTCGGCGCCGGGGTGGCCCGGGCCGAGCTCGAGACCCTGGTGCCGGTCGCGCTCGCCGAGACGAAGCGGGCGCTGGGTGGCTGGACGGCGCGGATGGCACGCGAGGGCAAGGTGCTCCCCGGCATCTGGCGTCTGCTCGAGGAGCTCGGCGGTCGCGAGGGGGTGCGGCAGACGCTCCTCACCGGCAACGTGGCGGTGAACGCGGCCGCCAAGGTCGGTGCCTTCGGCCTGGAGGGGTACCTCGACCTCCCGGTCGGAGCCTATGGCGACGACAGCCCGGAGCGCGAGCTGCTGGTCCCGATCGCGCTCGCCCGGGTGCGGGAGCTGCGCGGTGAGACGTACCAGCCCGAGCAGGTGTGGGTCATCGGCGACACCTCTCGCGACCTGGCCTGCGCCCGCGCGGCCGGGGTGCGCTGCCTGCTGGCCGGGACGGGGCGTGAGGGCTTCGACGCCGTGCGCGGCCTGGACGCCGACGCGGTGCGGGAGGACCTCGCCGACACCGAGGCGGTGCTCGAGATCCTGCTCGGGTAGGGGTCCCGGCTGAGGCCTCGACGGCAGCCGGGTACGGCTACCATCATCCCCGCCGAGGGATGGCGAAGAGCCGAACGGCGGCTGCCAACCCGCGAGGTCATGGAGAGTAGCGATGACGACGGCCGCGGCCCCGGATCTCAAGCAGCGCCTCGCCCCGCTGCTCGCGCCGCCGCGCGAGCCGGTGCTGGTGGACATTCCCGAGCTGAGCTTCCTTACCGTCGACGGCCAGGGGCCGCCAACGGGCGACGCGGGTGCCCCACCCAGCGAGTTCCAGCTCGCCATCGGAGCCCTCTACTCAGTCCTCTACACCGCGAAGTTCGGGCTGAAGCGAATCGGTGTCATGGTGCCGGTGCTGCCGCTGGAGGCGCTGTGGTTCAGTGCCGGGGGCGCGACCTTCGACATGACCAGCCCGCCGGGAGGATGGAGCTGGCGCGCCCTCATCGCCATCTCGGACGGCGTGACCCCGGATGTCGTCGAGCGGACCGTCACGGAGATCCGCGCCAGGAGGGGGATCACGCCCGCCCTTGACCGGCTGCGTCACGAGCGCTGGTGCGAGGGGCGGTCGGCCCAGGTGATGCACGTCGGACCGTACAGCGCGGAGGCGCCCACCATCGAGCGGTTGCACGCCTTCATCGCCGCCCAGGGGCTCAGACCGCGAGGCGCCCACCATGAGATCTACCTCGGCGACCCGCGCCGGGCCGCGCCCGAGAAGCTCCGGACCATCATCAGGCAGCCGGTGAGCGATTGCCCGTGACCGACGAGCACCCGCTCTCCGAGCAGGAGTTTCGGGAGATCTACGGGCGCGTCCCCCGGTTGACCGTCGAGGTGGTGGTGACCGGCGCCGACGGCGTGCTGCTCACCCGCCGGGCGATCGAACCGTGCCGGGGTATGTGGCACCTCCCGGGGGGCACCGTCCGCTTCGGGGAGCGGCTCGCCGACGCGGTCGGCAGGGTGGCCCACCGCGAGCTCGGGATCGAGGTCCTGGAGAGCCGGATGCTCGGCGTCATCGAGTACCCGAGCCATTACGAGAACGGCCTGGACAGCCCGGTGGGCCTGGTCTTCCTGGTCACCCGCCACACCGGGAGCCTCGAAGTGGGCGCCGATGCGAGCGACCACGGATGGTTCCGCCGGCTCCCGACCGAGATGCACCCCGAGCAGGTGCGCTTCCTGAAGGAGGCTGGTCTGGCCGAGGCGCAGTCCGACGGTGCAGAATCGGCGGACATCGACAGCCGGAGGATGAGCCGTGGCGACTGATGAGCTTGCAACCCTGCGCCGCCTGGCGCGCCAGCTTCGCGTCCCGCCCGACACGAAGGTGAAGCTGCCCCACGGGTTCGACCCGGGGCACACCGCAAACTTCGTGCACGAGTCCGATGCGACGTCGTCCCTCGCGGCCGGGGTGCAGCTGCTGAGCGAGTACCAGGCACGCCTCGCGGCCCAGGACACCTACGGCGTGCTGGTGGTGCTGCAGGCGCTCGACGCCGCCGGCAAGGACGGCGCGGTCAAGCACGTGATGAGCGGCGTCAACCCGCAGGGCGTCTGGGTGCGCAGCTTCAAGATCCCGTCCCCCGACGAGCTCAACCACGACTTCCTCTGGCGCTACACCCGCGACCTCCCGCCGCGCGGGGTCATCGGGATCTACAACCGCTCCCACTACGAGGAGGTGCTGGTCGTCCGGGTGCACCCCGAGAACCTGGAGCGGCAGCACCTGCCCGCCGAGTCGCGGGAGAAGGACGTCTGGGAGCGCCGCTTCCACGCCATCAACGAGTGGGAGGCGCACCTCACCGCGAGCGGCATCCGCGTGGTCAAGATCTTCCTCAACCTCTCCCCCGGCGAGCAGCGCAAGCGCCTGCTGGCGCGGATCGACGACCCCACCAAGAACTGGAAGTTCTCCTCGGCCGACCTGGTCGAGCGCGGCCACTGGGACGAATACCAGCACGCGTACTCCGAGGTGCTCACCCACACGAGCACCGCGCACGCCCCGTGGCACGTGGTCCCCGCCGACCACAAGTGGTTTGCCCGGGTGGCGGTCGCGGCGGTGGTGGTCGACGCGCTGGCCGGGATCGACCCCCAGTTCCCGAAGCTCGACGCGGCAGCGGTCGCCGACCTCAAGAAGGCGCACGCGCAGCTCCTGGCGGAGAAGGGCTGATCAAGGCCGACGGCTTCGGCAGGCTCCCCCTCCACTACGCGGCGCTAGACGGCGACGTCGCGGCGATCGAGACGCGCCTGGCCGCAGGTGACGCCATCGACCTCGGCGACGGGCAGGGGCTCACCCCGCTGCACTTCGCGGCGCAGAGCGGATGCATGGCCGCTGCCGCCCTCCTGCTCGACCGCGGTGCCGAGGTCGACAAGCCCGATCGGTTCGGCAACACACCGCTCTGGGTGGCCGTCTTCAATTCGAGGGGCGATGGTGACCTCATCATGCTTCTCCGTGATCGAGGCGCCGATCCGTTCCACGCCAACGAGCGGGGGAAGACGCCGGTGGGCCTGGCTCGACTGATCGCCAACCACGACGTTGCCCGCTTCTTCGCCGACCTCCCCGGGTGACGGGGCCCTCCCCCAGCCCTGCTGCGTGTGACAACATCACTGCGTGCTCGACACCCTGGACGACGTCCCCTGGGCCGAGCTGACCCACGCGTACGGCTCCGCTGCGGACGTCCCGGATACCATCCGCGGGCTGACGTCTCCCGATGGCGAGGTCCGCAAGAGCTCGCGGCTCCGGCTGTGGAGCAGCATCTTCCACCAGGGAACGCGATGGGAGGCCTCGTCGTACGCGGTCCCCTTCCTGGTGGAGCTGGCCGCCGACGCCTCGGTGGCGGACCGCCAGGAGATCCTGGACCTGCTCGTCCACCTCGCGGTCGGGTACCAGGATCCCTGGCTCCGCCACGGCTTTCAGCGTGAGGAGGTCCGGTGCGAGCAGGAGGCGCTGGACAGCGAGGGCAACGAGTGGAAGGTCGACGTGGTGAACGTGTACGACGCGGTGGTCGCGCACGCCGCGACACTGGTCGCCCTGGCCGAGAACGACCCGGACGCGGGAGTGCGGCGTGCCGCCGTGTACGCGGTCGCGTTCCTCCCCGACGCGTCGGAGCTATCGCTGCCCGCGCTCGCTCGGGTCATCGCGCGAGAGCGCGACAAGGTGGACCTCGCCAACGCGGTGCTCGCCCAGGGTCTGCTGGCTGGCGGTCGCGACCATCAGGATCCCCCGTTCGATGGGTCCCCGCTCGTGACGCTCGCGTCCGACCGGCGCCCGCTGGTCCGCTATGCGGGGGGCTCGGCGGTCGCGCGGGTCACCGGGGCGGCAGGCTCCGTCGATCCGACCGCCATCGATGCACTGCTCGGAGTGCTCGCTGAGCACCCCGACGCCCTGGCCGGAAGCGGCCTCGCGTGGAACGACGATGACCTCACCGGCCTGGGCTGGATCGTGATCGAGGCCACCGTCCCGGTCTTCGGCATCGAGCTGGTGGAGCGTGCCGCAACCACCCTCAGGAGCCTCGACGGATCCCGTGCCGTCACCCTCACCCGGGTGCTGCTGTCACGCCTCTTTCCCCATGGCGCGTCGCCTCCGCCTCAGCAGGCGAGCCGCCTGACCCCGGAGCAGCGGGTGCTGGTGGAGACCCTCGCCTCGGAGCCGAGGATCTGGACCACCCGCGGGATGCAGTTCGGCAACTTCAGCGTGATGCTCACCGGTCACGGCTTGCCCGGTGACGCGGGCTCGATGCAGCGCTACCTCGGTGGCGAGATCCTGGAGGAGTGCCTCCCGGCCGGGATGCGACGGCAGCGCACATCCGGATGAGCTGACCGCGTCTCATCCGGGCTGCGCGAGGTCCAGGGGGAGGCCGTGGCTGAGGGTGGACCAGCGAACGGGGTCCGGTCAACCGTCCCCGTCATCGTGCTCGGCCGCCTCGTGCTCGAGGTCGTGGCCAGAGGTGCCGTCGCCGCCGCCCGGCCGGCGGATTGTGTCTTCTCTCTCGGGTGAGGGAGGTGGAAGGGCCGGCCCGCTGCTGCCAGCGCTTCGCTGGGTAGCGCTGGCCAGCAATGTGGTGCTGGGTGACGTTGTAGTAGACTTCTTGGCCAAGACGTAGACTGCGGAAGGATCGCGTGTCTCTAGGGGAGGGTCCGTGGCTTCCGGCTCCGTGTGAGTTGGAGTGTGCGGTTATTTGCAAGGCAACTTACAAATAGCGCCCCGGTGGACACCGCTGACAGCGCACTTTCGGGTGTCGCTGCCGCCCTCGCGTTGGAGTGCATTGATGCGCATCGAGCGTGCATGCTTTGGGATCTCTGGCGAATGCCTCACCTAATCTGGGACCAGCTGGTGCATCGCCGCGGGCGGGCGGCCGCCCTGATGGCGGGGCTCCTGGTCGCTGCGGTGAGCTTCTCGCTCCTCACGGCGGCGACCAACACCCAGTCCGCCCAGGTAACCGGCAGTGTCCAGCAGAACCTGCGCCCCGCCTACGACATTCTGGTGCGACCGCGGGGCTCGGACACGGCGCTCGAGAAGAGCCAGGACCTGGTTCGGGACAACTACCTCTCGGGGATCTTCGGCGGCATCACGATGGCCCAGTACCAGACGATCAAGAAGATCCCGGGGGTAGAGATCGCCGCTCCCATCGCCATGATCGGCTACATCCTGGAGACGGTGGACATCCCGATCGACGTCACAGCGGCGCTGTCGGACGCACCCGCTCAGGTGCTGACCCTAACCGACCATCGGGTCGCCGACAGCGGCCTGACTGGCTTCCCGGCGGATTCGCTGGGTTATGTCTACATCACGTCTGATCCGCTCACCAGCAACTCCTCGAGTCACGGCTCCGCGAACCCGGGGGCGACCATGGATCTCACGGAGACGCTCCCGGACGGTGCGAGTCTCCAGGTCTGTCCGAACTACCTGGTGGCTCCCAACCAGTCATCGCCCTTCAGTGATTACCAGGCCACACTAGGATCATGCTTCTCGCGCGCTGACGGATACGGTGCTCTGGGCACCCTGCCAGCGGGGCATGTGGGAGCGTACCTCCAGGTCACCTTCCCCTTCCTATTGGCCGCGATCGATCCGGCGTCTGAGCAGGGTCTGGTCGGACTGGCAGGGACAGTAGTGAAGGGGCGGTATCTGACCGAGAACGATAGTCCGATCGCCACCAGCGGTCTTGGGCCGGTGGTACCGGTGCTCGCCACCACCGATGCCTACGACGATGACCAGGACGTGATCACGGTGGACACGCTGCCCGCGTCCGCAGTCAACCTGGTCCGTGATGGCCTTTCACCAGACCAGACCGCGGCCGCGTTGGCCAAGGAACCGGCAACCCCAGCCCTGAAGATAACGATCAGCTCCAGCGAGGCCTATGACCAGTTGCTCACGCTGCTCGCCCACGAGTCCACCCCCCTTGACGCCTATTGGACGGCCAGCGGAACCTCGTACACGAAGACCTCGGGTGGCATCCTGGAGCCCACCGAGGTGACCAACCCAGACTCCGTGTGGCAGTCCTCGCTGTACATCGGCGCAGGCGGCGGACGGTTCGAGGCGGCCCCAATCGACGATTCCGACACGGCGTTTAGGACTCTGACCGAGCAGGTCGGGATCAATGGCGGCGCTAACGGCCCGACCAATGACTTCCCGTCGCTCAAGGCCCTGGGCGAGTTCGATCCGTCGAAACTGCCCGGCTTCAGCTCGCTCTCCCAGGTGCCGATGGAGACGTACTATCCGCCGACCGCAACCGGGGCCAACGCGGCGAGCCGGACCGCTCTCGGCGACCAGCCGCTCCTGCCGGACGCGAATATCGCGGGGTACCTGGAGGAGCCGCCGCTGATGCTCACCACCCTGAGTTCGCTTTCCGCCTTCGCCACGGAGTTTCCGAGCGGAGACTGGAGCGCCCCGATCAGTAGCATCCGGGTGAGGGTGAGTGATGTTCACGGCACCGTCCAGCAGCAACTCGACCAGATCGCCGCGGTCGCCGCCGCCATCCAGAAGGCCACCGGCCTCCAGGTCGACATCACCGCCGGCTCCTCCCCGACCACCGAGACAATCGCCCTGCCGGCCGGGAAGTACGGCCGGCCAGCGCTATTGCTCGACGAGGACTGGGTGAAGAAGGCGGTGGCCCTGGTGATCGTCTCCGCGCTCGACCAGAAGTCAGTCGCCCTCTTCGTGTTGATCCTGCTGGTCACCGCCCTGTTCCTGGTCAACGGGAGCATCGCGGCCGTGCGCACCCGACGGCGAGAGATCGGGGTGCTCCGATGTATGGGCTGGCCTCGCGATGCCGTGTTCCGGTTGATCCTGGGCGAGCTCCTGTTACTCGGCGCGGTCGCCGGGCTGGCAGGCACCGGGATCTCCGCGGCTGTCATCGCCGGTTTCCACCTCCAGCTCCCACTGTGGCGGGTCCTGCTGATCACCCCGGTGGCGGTGGCCCTGGCCGGTGCCGCCGGGCTGATCCCGGCCTGGCTGGCCACTCGCGGTGAGCCGATGGACGCTGTCCAGCCGGTTGCGAGCCCGCCCCGTCGGCGAGCCCGTCCGGTGCGCCGGCTGCTGGGGCTGGCGGTGTCCAACCTGCGCCGCCGACCCGCACGCGCAGCCCTGGCAGGGATCGCCCTGGCGGTCGGCGTGGCCGCACTCACTGTCCTGCTTGGCATCCAGCTGGCCTTCAGCCAGCAGGTCACCGGCAGCCTTCTGGGCAACTTCGTGAGCGGCGAGGTCCGCGGCGTCGACTACCTCTCAGCCGCTCTCGCGGTGATGCTCGGCGCGGCCTCCGTGGCCGATGTCCTCTACCTCAACCTGCGGGAGCGCAGACCCGAGTTCGCCGCCCTGGCGGCCACCGGCTGGCAGCGCCGTCATCTGACTCGGATCGCCCTCTACGAGGCCACCGTGATCGGCCTCCTGGGCAGCCTGGTCGGGGGGCTCGCCGGGATCGGCATCACCGCTGCCCTGGGCGGCTCCCCGCTGGCGCTGCTCGCCGCCGCCGCCGTGGCGATCGCCGGTGGGACGGCGCTCACGCTCGCCGCTTCCGGGGCGGTGGTCACCGCTGCCTCCGGACAGCCGATCGCGGCAGCCGTAGCCGAGGAGTGAGACGCGAGGTGGTAGATGGGTGACGACGTCGCCACCGGCGAGGGAGCCGGGGCTGCCGGGCTGGCGGTGACCCTGACCGGGGTGAGCAAGACCTACCGCACGGGCGAGGGCACCCCGGTTATAGCCCTGGACGACGTCAGCCTGGAGCTGGCCGGCGGCGAGCTGGTCGCCCTCGGCGGCCCCTCCGGGTCGGGTAAGTCGACCCTGCTGCACGTGATCGGAGCCATGGATCGGCCCGACAGAGGTACGGTCCGTGTCGGCGAGCGGGAGATCACCGCGCT
>JBEKAP010000097.1:0-8358 GCA_050015875.1 Candidatus Dormibacteria bacterium
GGGATCCTTCGTCCTGGACGGAAGCACCATCCGGGTGCTCGCGGTCAGGGGCACGTTCTACGTCGACGCGCCCGAGGCTGCCCTCCAGGCCGACTTCGGCATCTCCAGCGTGGAGGCGTTGCTGCTCGCCAACCGATGGGTGGAGGTACCCTCCTCGGAGTCCTCTGATTTCGCTGACCTCACCTCGGTCACCGACATCGCGGCGCAGCTCGCCCACCACGGGACCCTGACCGCGGGCGGGACATCGACGATCGACGGGCAGCGGGTGGTCCTGGTCAAGGACGGCACCGACAGCGTGCTGGCGGTGGCCACGTCCGGTCCCGCCTATCCGGTGCGGATCACCGCCACCGGGTCCGGCGCCGGCCACGCCGACTTCTCCAACTGGAACAGCATCGCGGCGGTCACCCCTCCCCCGAGCCCGATCATCCTGCCCGGGTCATGACCGGCGGCCGGCCGGTGTCACGCACCGGGCTCAGGCCGCCGCCGTCACACCGGAGGGAGGGGCACCGTCCAGGAAGGTGGCGATGGCATCGAGCTGACCGCGGATGAAGCCCTCGTTCCACCCATGACCGGCATCGTCGATGCAGGCATAGCGGACCCGGGGCATCACCTCCACCAGGTGCTCCAGCGCCTCGGGACGGAGGAGGCGGTCGTCGCCGGCGACGATGACCAGGCTCTCGCCCAGATGGCGGGCGAGGATGGGGGCGTCATGACGCCGGAGGCCGCTCCGCACCCACTCCTTCTGCGCCCGGTGCGACGCCCGCTGCTGGTTGCGGAAGTTCATCTCGGCCTGGTTGGAGTCGACATCGTCACCCTCCACCATCAGCCGCTTGTAGAGGTCACTCACCACGCGGCGATGGGACAGCCAGCTGATCACCGGGAAGATCGGACCGGAGGTCATCACCGTGGCCTGGACGTGGAAGCGGGTGCGCACCACCGACGGGTCCACCAGCGGCGTGTGGAGGATCAGGCGGTCCACCCGCTCCGGCCATCTGGACAGGTACTCGAAGGCGACGCCGGCACCGAGGCATAGTCCCCCGAGGTCGAACCGCTCCAACCCCAGGGCCTCGACCAGGGGTTCGATCGAGCGAGCAAGAGCCGCGCACGTGTGGCGACCGGGCAGCGGCGGGCTCGCGCCCGACCCGGGAAGGTCCGGGATGATCAGCGTGCGGCGCCGCCCGACGTCCTCGAACCAGGTCTCGAAGTTCTCCGCGGAGCCCAGCCATCCGTGACAGAGGAGCAGCGGCGGCCCATCGCCGCCGATGAGATAGCGCAGCGGTCGCGGCGAGTCGAGGAAGCGCTCCTCCACGGGGTCAGGCTCGCGGGGAGGGCCGGCTCATGCCCCCACCGCCGCGAGCGATGCCTCCAGGGTGTCGAGACCCTGGGTCAGCTCCGGCTCGGTGATGGTGAGGGGTGGGATCAGCCGGATCACGTTCTCGTCGAGGCCGCAGCTGAGCAGGAGCAGATCCCGGTCCACAGCGGCCTGGATGATCCGCTGGGTCAGCTCCGGAGCCGGGCGCCCGTCCTCCATGAACTCGAGGCCGATCATGAATCCGCGGCCGCGCACGTCGCCGAGCCGCGGATGATCCGCGCGCCAGCCCCGCGCCCGCTCCAGGATGCGGTCGCCGAGCGCCGCCGCCCGCTCCGGGAGCCGCTCGCTGCGCAGGGTCTCGATGACCGCCACCGCGGCGGCGCAGGCCACCGCGTTGCCTCCATACGTCGTCCCGTGCTCCCCGGGGTGCCACCGGCTCATCACCGAGGCCTTGGCGACCATCGCCCCGATCGGCAGGCCGTTGCCCAGTCCCTTGGCCACGCACATGATGTCGGGGACCACATCGTCGTGCTCGACGGCAAACATACGGCCGGTGCGACCGAAGCCCGTCTGCACCTCGTCGGCGACCAGCAGGATGCCGTGGACATCGCAGATCTCGCGCAGCTTCCGGAGGAAGCCGGACGGGGGCACCACGTACCCGCCCTCGCCCTGGATCGGCTCGACCACGATGGCGGCCACCGACTCGGGGGGCACGAGGGTCTGGAAGAGAAGATCGAGGTCCTCCCCCGCCGCGATCGGACAGGGCTCGTCGGGCCCATGCCCGCACATGCGGAAGCAGTACGGATAGCGCACGTGGTGGACGCCGGGTAGGAAGGGGCCCATCTGCGCCCGGTACTTGGCCCGGCTGGCGGTGAGCGTCACCGCACCGTAGGTCCTGCCGTGGAACCCACCGAGAAAGGCGATGATCTCGCTGCGGCCGGTGGCACGGCGGGCCAGCTTCATCGCCGCCTCGACCGCCTCGGCGCCACTGTTGCCGAAGAACACGGAATTGAGGCCCAGGGGAGTGACGCTGACCAGCGCCTCGGCGGCCGCGACCAGCTGGGGATGGTGGGTCGTGCCCGAGACGTGCCAGAGGCGGTCGACCTGCTCGTGTACCGCGCTCATCACCGCCGGGTGGCGGTGGCCGAGGTTGGTCACCCCGATCCCGCAGGTGAAGTCCAGCACCGAGCGGCCGTCGAGCGTGTGCAGCCAGGCCCCCTCGGCGGTGTCCACAACCAGGTCGCTGGACCGGCCGAAGGCGGGCGAGATCAGCTCCCGGTCCTTCTCGAGGAGGGTGGCGATGGACAGGCTGCTGTCGACGGTGGATCGGTTCAACGGGCCAAGCTCCAGGTGACGGGACGCGACGGCGGCTCAGGGCGCGCTGGCGCCTTCCCGGGGCAGGTTACTCCTCCCCACGGAGGGCAGGCGGAGCCTGCCGACGGAGAGGAAGCCAGCGAACATCACCGCCATGCCAGCGGCCTCGTAGCCCCCGAGATAGTCCAGGGAGCTGAGCGTGCAGTGGCCGGTGGCGTTGCTGATCTTCGCGGCGCTGAAGCCGGCGGCGATCACCAGGGCTCCGGCCGTGAGCAGGATGTTGCAGACGATCCGGTCGAGGTGGACGCGCTCGCGGAGGAAACGCCACCCCGACCAGGCGGCGCCGCCGGCGAAGGCCACGGTGCCGACGATGTTGAAGACGACGGCGGCAAGCGCCACCGGGGCCACCGGGGCGAAGGCGCCCCCGAAGAGGCCGCAGGGCGTCGCCAGGCTGGCGGCGTCCACGGGGGCGACGAAGGCATCCACCGCCACCACCGCGGTGAGGGCGGCAAGCGTGAGGGCGCTGATGTTCGCCACCCGCAGTGGGACGAGCAGGTAGAGGGTGCCGAGGGCGAGATAGATCACCCCGAGGTCTCCACCCATGAGGTAGAAGAGCCGAAAGAGCAGGACGTGCTGCTCGAAGCCCTGGGTCTCCCCCAGCGATTGGGCCGCGGCTGCGACTGCGAATACCAACAGGCCCAGCGTCCAGAAGGCGAAGGAGGGGCGATGCCTCCTCATCCACCGGGCCGCCACGACCAGCGCAAATGCGAAGCTCAGAAGGGAGGCGAGGCCGGCGAGGTTGTCCACGGCCGTGTCGATAGCACACTCGGGGTGGTGATTGCCACCTCGAGGCTGCGGGGGCGGCGAGGACGCGTCCCCCAGCACCTCATGGAACGTGTCAAACCCCGGAATCTGTGACATCATGAATCGCGTCCACGACGGGTTGAGAGGGGTTTCGGGGGCGGATGCCTAGCCATCCAATGCGGCGTATCCTGGGAACGTCAATCGCTGACTTCAATCCACCACGCGTGACCACCATGCCCGACCCGGTCGACCCCGAACACGGGCCCGACGACTCCAGCGACCTGGCAGTCGACCTGGTCGGCTGGGCGACGGGCCACCGCCTCACCGTGGAGGAGCCGGTCAGCCCGGAGTTGGCCCGAGAGCTGATGGCGACGGCACTCGGCCTGCGTCCGGCCCAGCTCGCTGGACTGAGCGACGACGACATCGCCGCGGGGCTGGAGCGGCTGCGGGCCCTGGTTCGCCAGATACAGCGCCTCTCCGCCGCGGCGGCGGTGGACGACCTCACCGGTGCCCTCCGCCGCGGGGCCGGCCTCCAGGCGATGACCCGGGAGATTGCGCGCTTTCAGCGCTTCGGCGGCAAAGGCGTGGCCGCGATCTTCATCGACGTTGACGGGCTAAAACGCATCAATGACACCGAAGGTCACGCTGCCGGAGACTCGCTGCTCGCCGACGTGGTGGCGGCGATCCGCGAACGACTGCGCGCCTATGACCTGGTGATCCGGTGGGGCGGCGATGAGTTCGTCTGCGTCCTCCCCGACGCCAGCCGCGGAGAGGCGGAGCGGACCCTCGCGGACATCGAGCAGCACGTCCGCGACCGCACCTCGGGCCGCTCCGTGAGCAGCGGTCTGGCTTCGCTGGAGAGCGGGGACACCGCCGCGAGCCTGGTCGACCGCGCCGATCAGGCCCTCTACGCCCGCCGGCAGGTGACTCGGGCAAAGGCCTGACGACGGGCTCCACACCCCGGGGACCAGATGGGCCGTCCGGCCCTTGACTCCCGCGGGTGAAAGCCCGGGCTACGCGGAGATTCGCCTGGTCTCGGGGGAACCGGGGCTGTGGGCGATCTGCTCTCGGAGCAGCGCGACCATGGTCTGGAAATCGGCGGGCTTGAGAAGGAGCGTCACCCGGGGAAGGGTCAGCGCCTCCTGGAGGCGCAGGTTGCGGGGGTCGATGGCGGTGTGCAGGATCACGGGCACATCCCCGGAGAGGGGGTTGCCGCGCACCTTGCGGCAGAGGTCCAGACCGTCCTCACCCCGAAGCCGGAAGTCGGCGAGGATCACGTCCGGCTCGAATGTCTCCAGCGCCACCTCGAGGCCCGCGGTGTCGGTGACGAGGCTCACCTCGAAGCCTCCCTGGGGGAGCACATCGCGGAGCAGGCCACCCAGGTAGCGATGGTCCTCGACCACGAGGACACGGGGAGCCCGGCCCACCCGCGGACGGCCAACGATCGCAGCGGTCACCTGGTGCACCTCCACGCCAGGGCTCTTGCCGACATATGGAGAGCCTGCGCCACCGGAAGGCGTCCCGGGAACTCCCCGATGTCCCATTTCAGAGGGATGTTTGCGTCTAGGCAGGAGACTCGGCACTGTGGTATAAAGCTAAACCCCTTTCGGCCCGCCGCCAAGCACCAGTTTTCAGCGGGTCACCCAGTACAGGCCAAAGAGCGCGATCGCGACCACCACGAGGTGTTCGACCACGCTGGACAGCCGTCGAGGCGCCACCACGGCACCGGCCACCATGCCGCGCACCCCGTACCAGACGACCAGGGTCACGGCGGCGGCGGCACCCGGCGTGACCACCAGCCGATCGACGACGACCATCGCCCCGGTGACGACCACCGCGGTCAGCGCCGCCAGCGCCAGCGTGTGGCGAAGGCGCGTCTCGTCGCTCCGGAGGCCGTCCAGGGTGACCAGTCCGACCCCCACCAGGGTGACCGCCACCCGCAGGCCAAGGGGCAGATTCTGACTGGCCGAGGCGAGCAGCACCGGTACCAGCACCGCGATGGCCGCGGCATCACGGAGGAAGCGTCCTCCCCAACTCTCCCTGCCGGTGGCCCGCAGCCCACCGAGGTGGGGCAGCCCTCCACATACCGCGACGGTGATGGCGGCGGCGACCAGCCGGGTGCGGATGTCGACGGTGCCGGCGAGGACCAGGGAGAAGGCCCCGAGCGCCGCCACCGGTAGGGCGATCGCCTCCACCGCCGGCCGGTGCTCCGCCGGGTAGACCAAGCGGTCATAGGCGGCCAGCGCCAAACCGGTGACGAAGCAGAGGGCGGTGACCCCGACCACGGAACCGCCCAACCCGACGGCGCCGGGGCGAAGCGCCACCGCAACCGCACAGGCTGTCACCCCGAGGGCGGCGTGAACGATCGGGAACGGCACCTCGGCCAGGCGTGGCTCCGAGGAGATGCCCAGCGCCCGCCGCGCCTGATCCGCGTAGTACGCATGACCCCGCGCGCCGGGGCCGCCATCCCGCCTGGGATGCTCAGGGGGCAGAGGTGCCCTCGCGGCCATATCGATCCTCGAGTCTCACGATGTCGTCGACCTCCGGAGAGGAGGCCTCGAAGAGATCTGTCTCCTCCACGGCGACGAAGCGATGGCGCCGGCCGGGGTGGACGCGCGCGCTCATGCCGGGAGCGAGGCGGTGAGTCTCGATGGGGCCGTCTGCCCCCTCGAGCACCAGGTCGAGGAGGCCGGAGAGGACAAAGATGGACTCGTCCTTCTGGACGTGGTACTGCAGGGAGAGAGCCTGGCCGGCCACGATGTGGATGAGCTTGCCGAGGTAGCGGTCGGTCACGGCCCAGCGCAGTTCGTATCCCCAGGGCTTGTCGACCCGGCCATGGCCGACGGCGTGGATCTCGTCGGGGGGCGCGACCTCGCTCATCTGGTCTGCGGGCTCGGCGTGGCCGCCCCGATCCCCACCATCTGCTCCATGGCCGTGAGCAGCTCCTCGACCCGCTCCGGGGTCGCGGCCTCGGCATAGACCCGCATCAGCGGCTCGGTCCCGCTCATGCGCACGAGCACCCAGCTGGTGTCGGCGAGCAGGAATTTGAAGCCATCGTCGCTGCGGGTCCCGACCACGGCGACGCCGGCGATCTCCTTGGGCTGCTGCCCGCGCATCCTCTCCTCGACCTGCTGCCGCCGTTCCGCGTAATCCGCCCGCTCGAAGCGGACATCGTGGCGTGCGTAACTGTGGGGTCCGACCAGGTCAAAGAGGTGCTGGAGCACGCCCGAGAGGGGCATGCCGTAGGCGACGACCATCTCGGCGATGGTGAGGCCGGCGACGATCCCGTCCCGCTCGGGGATGTGGCCCCGGAAGGCGAACCCACCTGACTCCTCGCCGGCGAGGAGCGCGTCGGTCTCGATCATCTTGGGACCGATGTACTTGAAGCCAACGGGGGTCTCGATGACCGGGACGCCAAACCGCTCCCCGAGCCTGTCCAGCATCACGCCGCTCGTGAGCGATCGGATCAGATGCCCGCGCAGTCCCCGCTTCTCGAGGAGGTACATGGCGAGCAGCGCCATCACCTCGAGCTGAGTGATGAAGCGGCCGGTCTCGTCGATGATCCCCACCCGGTCCGAATCGCCGTCGTTGGCGATGCAGAGATCGAATCCGCCCGCAGCCATCTTCGCCATCGCCTCGGGCATGTACTTCCCGATGGGCTCGGGATGCATGCCGCCGAAACCCGGGTTTCGCTCGGCGTGCAGCTCGGTCACGGAGGTCTTGCCGCCGGCTACGGCGGCCCGGATCAGACCCATCCCCGACCCGTACATCGGCTCGTGGAGGATGCGCAGGCCGGCGTCGCGCAGCCGCTGCAGATCGACGAGGCGGCCCACCTGGCGCAGGTAGTCCGGGACCGGGTCCACGATCTGCACCCGGCCGCTCGCCTGCGCCTCCTCGAAGGGGATGGCGAGGACTCCCTCCTCGAGGGCCCGGCGGGTGTGCCTCTCGAGCTGTTCGACCACCTCGGGAGCGGCGGAACCGCCGTAGTCGGGCTTGTACTTGAGGCCGTTGAACTCGGCGGGGTTGTGGCTGGCCGTGACGGCCACCGCGCCCGCCTGGTGACGCTCCACGACCGTCCAGGTGATGGTGGGCGTGGGCACCGGGTGGTCGAGCAGGAGAACGTCCTGTCCGTTGGCGGCGAGCACCCGGGCCACCTCGCGAGCAAAGAGCTCCGCGGAGAACCGGGTGTCGTGGCCGACCACCACACCCCGGGCGTCCCCCTCCAGGTACCAGGCCACCCCCTGGGCGACGGCGCGGACTCTCTCGTAGGTGAAGTCGTCGGCGACGACGGCGCGCCACCCGTCGGTGCCGAAGTTGATGGGCAAGCTCATGGGCAGCCATTGTGCCCCGCGCCGCAGGCCGGACGCGGAGACGACCGGCTTTGTCCCACCCCGCCGGCCGGGGACCGATCCCCACGCCGCAGGCGGCGCGGGGGCCCCTCTCCTTCTCACAGGGGCTCGCCGCCCCTCGCCGGCGCGGCTCAGCCGCGCTCGGCTCACCCCGCCAATGCACGCCGCAGGCGGCGTGGGCAGAACCGGACGGCTTCCGGTGCCCGCAGCCACCGCATCACCCACCCCCATTAGAGTCCGATGGATGGGACAAGCCGCGCAGATCGTTGTGCTGATCAAGGAGCCCGGCACGGCGAAGACGCGCCTCGCCGCCGCTCTCTCCGCCGCCGAGCGCCTGCGCCTCGCCGAGGAGTGCGCGGTCCGGGCGCTGGCAGCCGCCCAGGAAGTGGCTGAGACCATTGCCGTCTGCGGCGGGCCGGGGGCGGCCGACCTGGCCCGTCGGTGCGGGGCGGAGGCGCTCGTCGAGGAGCACCCCGCGGGCCAGAACCGTGCCGCGGAACGAGGCCTGGCCGAGGTGCTCGCCCGGGGCGGATCCGGCTGCCTGGTGCTCAGCTCCGATCTCCCCCTCGTCGACGCGGG
>JBEKAP010000098.1:0-8319 GCA_050015875.1 Candidatus Dormibacteria bacterium
TGCAGCCGGGAGATGTGGCGGTCATCGCCCCCGACGCTCAGACGAGTGAGGGCGAGGCGTCCGGCAACGGGCACGTCGGCATCGTCACGGCCGTCGATCCGAGGGCGGAGACCGTGACCCTCTCCTCCGAGAACTGGCCGGAGGGAGACGGGAAGCCCACGTCGCTGGCGTTCGCGACCTCCGGGATCGAGGGCTACATCGCCACCCCGGCCGGCGCCTCATCAGCGACGCCGTAATCCCGAGCCATCAGTACGGAGCCATCAGTCAAGGAGACGGACATGGTCAACATGGTGATCCTCATCGGCAACCTGACCAAGGACGCGGAGAGCCTGCCATCGAGCGGCAAACCGATGACGCGCATGCGTCTCGCGACCAACAGCGTCTGGCGTGACACCGAGGGCAACCGGCAGGAGGAGACCGAGTACCACTCGATCATCTGCTTCGGCCGGCTGGCGGAGGTCTGTGCCCTGTACTGCACCCGCGGGCGGCGCGTCTACATCGCGGGCAAGCTGCGCACCCGCGACTACACCAGCAGCGACGGGCTCCGCCGTTTCACCACGGAGGTGGTGGCCGAGTCGGTCAAGCTGCTCGGCGCCCGCCGGACCAGCGAGGACCTGACGGCAGAGGAGCCGGAGGAGAGCTCCCGGATCGCGCTGCCCGAGGCCAGCTGAGGCGGCCACGCCGCAGGGCCGAGCCCCGCAGAGAGCTGACCGGCGCCGGAACATCGCCGGCGCCGGTCAACGCCTCACGATGTGCTTCCCACCTTCTCGACCGGTCGCGGCCATGACCTCACCGAACCGACCCACCGCTGCCGATGGCCACCGCGCAGGCGGCGGCGTATCCGTCACCGACGGGCACCTCATCCACCACGATCCCACCATGAGGTTCCCGCCGGGCCTCTTCCAATCCCGTGCCCCGACACTTGGCACATGCCTCATGGCGAACCCACAGCCGGAAGAACGTGTCCAGGCGGCGATCGGGAACGCACGTCTCGAGAAGCTCGACGTCGTCACCCGCGAGGGCGAACCGAGCCAGCGCCACCTCCTCGATTCCCGCGCGGACCCGCTCGACGTCAACTCCCACCTCATGGTCGGCAGACACCGCCACCAGGGCCACACCCGTCGAATGGGAGAGATTGAAGTGCAGCTTGCCGGCAAGCGCTCCGGCCAGGATCGGCTTGCCCTTGACTCCGATCGTGAACCCGATCTCGGAGGGGGCGATGCCGAGGTACGTGGCTAGGATCCGGCGCAGGGCGACACGCGATGCGCTCCATCTGCGAGCGTCCGCCGCCACGCGGAAGCGACGCGCCCGCCGCTCCTCGTCGGAGGAGAGGTCCGCAGCGGGCACCGTTCCGTCATCGGGAGCGTCGAGGTCGATCCACCACACGTCGACCTCACACGCGCGGAGAGGGGAGCCGACGCCCAGCTCCGCCCTATGCCATGTGGCCACCGCGGGTTCCTTCTCGGTCGAGGGCCGCGGTGATGCAGCGGTCGAGGCACTGGGCGAGCGAGGCCACTGCGGGTTCGCGAAGCATGGCCGAGTGCGAACCCGCGACGGCGTGCTCCTCGACACCGCCCACCTCGAGCCCGTACCAGCGCGCCAGCTGACCCTTCTGATGGCCGTCGATCTCCAGCTCGGGTCGGATCAGCGTCACTGTGGCGCGGAGGCGCCCGGCCCGGTAGCGAACGACATTCTCGTTGGCGATGCGCAGGACGTCGGCCCGCCGGCGGTCAGCGAGGGGCGGGAGGCCCCCCCGGGTCAGGTGGTTGAGCCAGTCCAGACCTCGATCGACAGCGTGACGTCGACGGGACTGCAGCCGCGGATCCACGCTCGCACGGCGGCGGCGATCCTCTGCTGCCACCGCGGGCAGGAAGCGCGCGTCCATCCCCATCTCGGAGTGGCCATTGACCGCAGCCCACCGCAGGAGCTCTGCATGCTCGTGCCGACCGTCGCCCTTCTCGCCGAGCGGATACCCCGCCTGAAGGTCCGGACGCGAAAGGTACGCCGCGTGGATGTAGCGGTTGATCGCCGCTCCATCGTGCTCGGTGACCGGCTCCGCGAGCCACTCCATGAATTCGTCCGCGGCTGACCTCTCGGTGAAGATGCCGTCCGGTGCGGGCTCACCCTCGGCGCACACCCGTGCCATGTTCATGAGGGGGTCGTACACCACCCCGTTTGCCAGGCGTCGCGTGCGCCAGAGTGGACCCACGGAGTCGATGGAGACCAGCAGCGCCACCGCCTCGCCGGCGGCCTCCAGTCGCGCTGCCACCTCGTACGCCACCAGCGACCCGAAGCAGCGTCCCGCCAGGAGGAAGGGCCCGTGCGACTGCACTCTGCGGATCTCGTGGACATAGTGGCGGGCCATGGCTGCGATGGTGCGGTGGAGCGGTGCCGAGCTGTCGATGCCGAAGGGTTGGAGGACGTAGAAGGGCTGATCGGGACCGAGCCGTCGAGCCAGAGGCCCGAAGCCGACCACGTTGCCGTCGCCCGCGGTGACCGCGAACAAGGGGGGGCGTGACCCCGACGTGGAGAGCGGGACCAGAGAACCGATGCGGGCGTCCCACCCGTCGGAGCGCATCAGCGCCGCCATCCGAGCGACCGTCGGCGCCTCGAAGATGGTGGCGAGGGGCAGTCGGGCTCCCGTCGTCCGCTCGATGGCCGCGAGAAGCTCGACCGCCAGGAGGGAGTGACCGCCGAGGTCAAAGAAGTCGTCATCGAGCCCGACGTCGCGGACGCCCGTGACCTCCTGCCAGATGGCGACGAGGGCGTTCTCCAGGTGGCTGGCGCCCCTGATCGGTCGGGCCTGCGTCGTCGCAGGATTCGTCTCGATTCCGCCCCCCCCATCCGGGAACCACGTCGATGGTGGGGCGGGAAGTCGCGTGGGATCGACCTTCCCGTTGGCCCGCAGGGGCAATGCCGCGACCCAGACGAACTGCGCCGGGATCATCTGACGAGGCAGCACGGCACTCAAGAAGTCCCTGAGGGCGGCGTCCGGCACGGGAGCCGCCACCCCAACCCGGTCGCGCACCTCCGCGACGTCGGACGCACACAGGTCGCGATCTGAAATCCCCACGAGGTACGCAACAAGCCGCTTGTCATCGGGACCGAAGACGACCGGGACGACGTGCGCCTGGGCGACCGCGGGATGCGCCACGAGCGCGGCCTCGGCCTCCGCCGGTTCCACCCTGTGACCCCTGATCTTGACCTGCCGGTCGAGGCGTCCGAGGAACTCGAGGATCCCATCCGAGCGGCGCCGGACCCGATCGCCGGAGCGATAGAGGCGCCCACCCGGGTATGCGGCGAAGGGATCCGGGATGAACTGCTCCTCCGTCAGATCGGGCCGTCCCGCATAGCCGCACGCCAGGCCGTCGCCACCGATCCAGAGCTCCCCGGGAATGCCGTCGGGCACCAGCCGACCGAGATCGTCCACGATCGCAACCCAGCTGTTGCCGATGGGACGGCCGATGGGGACCGCCCCCTCCACACGTGTGCCGGCCGGCAACCGGTGGCAGCAGGTGAAGGTCGTCCCCTCGGTGGGACCGTATCCGTTGATCACGACTCCGCCGGGCGCGAGCACCTCGAGCAACCGGTTGACATGCGCCACCGAGAGCACGTCGCCGCCCGCGAGCACTTGGTGCAATGAGGAGAGGGCGGCCAGCTGATGGTCCACCATCTGATGGAAGATCGCCGCCGTGAACCAGGCGGTGGTCACCTGGTGGCGGACGATGGTGTCCGCGAGCTCGGCGGTGGAGAGCACCCCGGGCGGTGCGATGACCAGGCGACCGCCATTGAGGAGAGGTGCCCAGATCTCGAAGGTCGAGGCATCGAAGGCGAGAGGTGAGGCACCCAGCACCACCTCCTCCGGACCGACTTCGACGTAGCCGGCGCCTCGCACCAGCCGGACGACTCCCCGATGAGGGATCTGCACTCCCTTCGGCTCTCCGGTGGAGCCGGAGGTGAACGAGACATACGCGAGATCGGTGGCGGTATGGGCCGGGGTCGGGGCGCCTCCGACGGTCAGGTGCTCGCTCTCCGCATCCGCATCGATCAGGGTCACGCCCATGCCGGCATAGCGCCGTGCCTCGCTCGCTGGAGCGCACACCAGCCTCACTCCGGCGTCGTCCAGCACCCGCCGCAGACGGCTCGCGGGAAGGTCTCCGTCGATGCCGAGATAGGCGGCACCTGCCTTGAGAATGCCGAGCAGGGTCACCACCATCGAGAGCGATCGATTGCCCGACACCCCGACGCAGCTTCCCCGCACGACACCCTGGGATGCCAGTCGCGCGGCGAGGCGATCCGAATCGCGGTCGAGCTCGAGGTATGTCAGCCGCCGGACGCCGGACTCCACCGCGACCGCGTCGGGTGTGTCTCGGACCCGATCGGCGAAGACGGAATCGATGGTCGCGTCGCGCTCGTAGGGCACGCTGCCGCCGCCGGCAGCAAGCAGCCGGGCACGCGTGGAGGAATCGGCCAACTCGAGCACGGAGAGATGACAGCCCGGCTGATCGACCATCTGGCCCAGCAGGTGCAGGTACGCCTCGAGCATCCGCGCAGCGGTGGCCTCGTCGAAGACGTCGGTGGCGAACTCCCAGACCACCGAGATCTCCTCGCCGTCAGGCAGGTCGGTCCGGGCGCTTCGGCTCCGCCGGTTGACCACCACGACGTTGAGATCTGCCTTGGCGGAGCCATTGCTCAGAGTGTCACGCACCCTCACGCTGAGTCCATCGAGGTCCATCTCGGGGAATGGGGCGTCATGGAAGGAGAAGAGGTGCTCGTACACCGGATTGCGTCCCGCCCGCCGTTCCGGGGCCAGAGCTCGCACCACCTCCTCGAAGGGCAGCTCCTGGTGGGCGAGGGCCCCCAGGGTGACCGACCGCACCTGGGCGAGAAGGGCGTCGATGGTTGGATCGCCGCTCAGATCCACCCGCAGGGCCACAGTGTTGACGAACATCCCGATGATGGCATCGGTCCCGGGGACATTCCGATTGGCGAGTCCAGAGCCGACGATCAGATCGCTCTCCCCGCTCAGGCGATGGAGGAGGACGAGAAACGCCGCCACCATGACCATGTACGGTGTGCAGCCGGAGCGGGCGCCGGCGCGCCTCAGCGCGTCGATCAGCTCCGGTCGCAGATCGGCCCGCAGCGAGCGACCCGCGTAGCTCCTCGTGGATGGAGGAGGTCGGTCAACCGGTAGCTGGGGCGGGGGTGGGCGGTCCGCGAGCCGTTGCGTCCAGTACTCGAGCTGACGACGCCCCGGTCCGCTGGCGGGGAAGGCCTGCTGCCAGAGGGCGAAGTCCCGATACTGAACCGTGAGCCGTGGGAGCGGATCGGGCCCCCCCGCCACCTGTGCCCTGTAGAGGGACAGCATCTCGCGAACGAAGGTGGCGAACGACCAGCCATCGTGGATGACGTGGTGTTCCACGTGGATGAGCGCGGCCCGGTCGTCGGCGAGCCGCACCAGGGTGGAGCGAAACAGGGGAAGCGTGGCGATGTCGATCCGCTCAGCGAATCGCTCGCGAGCGATGGCGCGGAGCGCCTCCTCGGGGTCGGGGCGATCTCGGACGTCCACGACGGGGAGTGCGACCACAAGGCTCGGTTGGACCTCCTGCATCCGCCGACCACGCACCTTGGGGAGAGCGGTTCGCAGCGCTTCGTGGCGATCCACGACCGACTGCAGTGCCCGATGCAGTGCCACCTCGTCGAGCTGCCCCTCGAAGTCGATCACGGCCTGCGCCTGGTACGGCAGCGCCTCGGCGGCCAGCTCGGTGACGAAGCACGCCTGGGCCTGGGTGATCGACGCCGGCACCTCGAGGTCACGGTCACGGACGGCATGCGACCGCAGCGGCGGCACCGCCTCGGAGGGCTCCACGGATCGGCCTTCGGCGTCGAGCCGGCGGGCCAGGGTCGCGACGGTGCTGCTGCCGAAGACGGCGTCCAGTGGGAGCTCCACCCCCACGCGCTCGCGAATCGCCGCGAGCAGCTGGAGAGCCAGCAACGAGTCGCCACCGCACTCGAAGAAGTCGTCGTCGGCCATGACATCGTGCGACTCCAGCACCTGACCCCACAGCTCGGCGATGAGGCATTCGGAGGGGGTCGAGGGAGCCCTGCCGTGCCCGAGCCGAGCCGGTGCTGGGAGTGCGGCACGGTCGAGCTTGCCGTGAAGGTTCTGGGGAAGCCGATCCAGGACCACGAAGGCCGAGGGGACCATGTACTCGGGAAGGCGATGACGAAGGTAGCGGCGGAGGCGCTCGGGGTCGACCGCATAGGTGGCGGTGACGTAAGCGACCAGCCGCCGGTGCCCGCCGATGTCGTCCCGAGGCACCACCGCCGCCGCCTTCACGGCGGGGTGACCGCTCAGGACCGCCGTGACCTCTCCCGGCTCGACTCGGTACCCGCGGATCTTCACCTGGTCGTCGAGCCGGCCCAGGAACTCGAGATCGCCGTCCGGGAGCAAGCGGACAAGGTCACCGGTCAGATAGAGACGGCCGTCCGGCAGGGCACGGAAACGGTCGGGGATGAAGCGCTCCGCGGTGAGATCGGGAAGCCCCAGATAACCGCGCGCCACGCCCTCGCCACCGACACAGAGCTGGCCCGTCTCCCCCTCCGCCAACGGCTGGAGGTCAGGGCCGAGCACGTAGAGCTGTGTGTTGGCAAGGGGCCGGCCGATGGGCACGGATCGTCCCAGAGGCACATCCACGACCTCGTGGACGGACGCCGTCACAGTTGCCTCGGTCGGACCGTAGGTGTTGATCAGTCGACCCCGGGGATGCGCCTCGCGGAGACGCCGAGCGTGCGCGGGGGAGAGAACGTCACCGCCGGCGAGGATGAGCCGGAGCCCTCCCAGGGAGGGCAGGGCGGCGTCGATCATCTGGTGCAGTGCCCCGGTGGCAAAGAAACCGACAGTGACCTGGTGGCGTTCGATGGTGTGCCCCACGGCCACCGGGTCAAATCGACCGTGGGGATGCACCACCAGTCGAGCGCCGTTGCACAGCGCGCCCCAGATCTCGTAGGTGGAGGCGTCGAATCCGAGCTGATTGGTGTGGAGAACCCGGTCCCCTCGTTGAGGGATGAGGCCGTGCGCGCCTCGGACGTACCTGAGCACCCCCCGGTGCTCGATCGCCACGCCCTTGGGTCGCCCCGACGAGCCGGACGTGTACATCACGTAGGCGAGGGAGCGAGGCCCGCAGGGCTGGGCGACCGCAGGGCCGGAGACGGCGTCCGTGCCGCCCAGCAGGTCATCCAGAGAGACCACGGGAACCGAGGCCACCTCGAGGGCGCGATCGGCGAGCCGAGCCTGGGCCAGGACCGCCCGGGCTCCGGTGTCCTCGAGCATGAAGCGGAGGCGCTCGGTGGGAAACTCCGCGTCGAGGGGCACGTAGGCGGCACCCGCTCGAAGCACCCCGAGGAAGGCCACCACCGCCTCCAACGACCGGCCCGCCATGACCCCGACGCATCGATCCGGGCCATCGATCAGAGCGCCGAGGCGTCGTGCCACCCGGCTGGCCAGGAGGTCGAGCTCGCGGTACGTGAGTGAGCGATCGGCATCCTCGACCGCGACAGCGTCGGGGCACTCCCGCACCCGGTCGCCGAACACCTCGCAGATCGCGCGCGTTCTTTCGTACGGAGTGTCCGTGTCGTTCCATCCGGGTGCGCAGCCCGGATCGCGGCCTCGGCGGACACTTCTCCGCTCCGTCATCTGTCCATCCCCGAATCTGATCCCGTCTGCTGCAGAGAAGGGACCCCCCGTGATGATGACGTCGATGACGACTCGGACCGCCTCGATTCCCGACGGCCTGCCCGGCTGAGGCTCTGCTCCCGGCTCGGCCGGTGGCACTCGTCCGGTCGTGGGAGCCGCACGGGGCGGCACTCGACCCGGGTCCCGTCCGATCCAACCCGGAGGTCGAGCGGAGCCGGGCACGGCACTCGGGCGCTTCAGCGACGTGCACCAGGCGTCCGGGATGCGGTACACCGTGGGGATGCGCGCGGCCACCATCGCCGATGGACGGATCCTGATCGCGGATCGGCCGGACCCGATCCCCGGCCCCGGCCAGCTGCTGGTGCGCGTCGGCGCCGCGGGGCTGAATGGCGCCGACATGATGCAGCTGCGCGGGCTGTACCCGCCTCCGCCCGGGGTGCCCGCCGACATCCCGGGGCTGGAGCTGGCCGGCGAGGTCGTCGCCCTCGGGAGCGGCGCGACCCGGTATCGCCCGGGAGACCGCGTGATGTCCCTGGTCGGCGGCGGGGCGCAGGCCGAGCTGGCCGTCGTCGACGAGAGCGCCGCCATGCCGGTGCCGGCGGCTCTCGACTGGCCCGCCGCCG